>DATNFD010000147.1:0-11914 GCA_035606555.1 Occallatibacter sp. | reverse complement strand
ACAGAGAAAGCGTGCTGCGGGCCGCCACCAACATTGAAGACCTGCCCGGCTGTCGTCTCGCTCTGCTCGCGGACCTTCACCATCGCATCAACCAGATCGTGCACATGCAGTACGTCTCGAACCTGCAGGCCGTCGCCATAGATCGTGATGCGCTTGCCCCTCAGAGCCGAATATAGAAAGTGCGCAACCCATCCCTGGTCCTCGTTGCCAAACTGCCGCGGCCCTGCGATACACGACATGCGGAACACTACGGTGGGAAGGTCGTAAATTCGCGCATAGTCACGCACGTACTGATCTGCCGTTCCCTTTGAGCATCCATACGGCGAATGAAAATCGAGAGACTGAAATTCATTCACGCCGCAGAAGAGGGGCTCCTTCGCCCGGTAGCGCGTTCCATCCGCAACCACCGGTACTGATTCCAGTGCCCCATACACTTTGTTGGTCGACGTATAAAGCATGAAGGGCCTGAGATCCGATTTGCGTGCTGCCTCCAGAACGTTGAACGTTCCCACGGCATTCACTTGGAAATCCAGCCCCGGATCATCCACTGACGTGGTCACCGCCACCTGTGCGGCAAAATGATAGATCTCGGTCGCGCCATCCACCGCTTTCCGAACCGCTTCCGGATTCCGGACGTCTCCCTCGATAACCTCAAGCTTTCCGTGCGCATTGCTCTGTAACCAATCGATGTTCCGTGCTACTCCGGCGCGGGATAGATTGTCGAAAATCCTGACATGTGTTTCGGGTGTCCCCAGAAGCCGCTCAGCCAGATTCGATCCTATGAACCCCGCCCCGCCTGTAATGAGTACCGTGCGAGCTCTGTTTCCCTTCATTAGGCACCCTCTCCTTTAGGTATCTGTATTGCGCCCCTCCGCAACTCATGTCCTTTCATGCTGTCAATCCATATGCGGTCAATTCGCGAATCATGGTCTCGGCTTTGTCCTCAGCCTCTTGTTCTGCCAGCCAGCCTGCCAGCTCCTTGAATCCCTCATCGTGGCTTACCTGCGGTTCGTACCCCAGCATGGTTCGCGCTTTGGTCAAATCTGCATAACAATGCCGAATGTCGCCAGCCCTGTACTTTTGCGAGATCACTGGCGCGATCTCCTTGCCCAGCGACTTCGCCAGGATCTGCGCGACCTGCAGAATCGAGATCGGCTTCCCGCATCCGATGTTGATCACTTCGCCGTCTGATTCTCTGCTCTCCATCGCCAGCATGTTCGCCCGCACAATGTCGTACACACTCACGAAATCGCGCATCTGTTGCCCGTCTTCAAACACCATCGGCGGCTGCCCATTCATCAGCCGCGCGGCGAAGATCGCAGCCACTCCTGTGTATGGGTTCGAAAGTGCCTGGCGCGTTCCGTAGATGTTGAAGAAACGAAGCGCCGTCACTGGGATCCCATATGTGCGGCCATAGATGAGGCAAAGCTCTTCCTGGTCACGTTTCGAAAGCGCATACACTGAATTCAGAGCACCCGGCTTCTTTTCATTCGTCGGTATTGGCTTCAGGGTTCCGCCGCAAACGTCGCAATGCATCTCCCAGCGCCCCGACCTCAGCTGAGCATTCGTGCGCACAGGCGGATTTGCGTTCGCTCCGCAATTCCCGCAGACATAACTACCCTCGCCATAGATCGACATCGACGATGCAACAACCAGCTTCTGGGGCGTTAGCCGCAGATCAAGCATCGCCTGCAGCAACTCCGCAGTACCCTGCGTGTTGATACTCATGTACCGGCTGATCTCATACATCGACTGACCTACGCCTACCGCAGCTGCAAAGTGGTAGATCACATCCACATCGCTCAGTGCCTTCCGCACGGTGTCCGGATCGCGGACGTCGCCAATCACCAGTTCCACATCTCGCGACAAATAATCCGGAATACTTTCGCCATGAACCTGTGGTGTCAGACAGTCAAGAACACGCACCGAATGGCCGGCTTTCAGCAGACCATCGGCAAGGTGCGAGCCAACAAAGCCAGCGCCACCGGTAATCAAAATCTGCTTGCTCATTGAATCGCCACTTCCTTCGCGGTTGGTTGATTTCCACTTTCCATCCTGCTCGTATAGCGCTCTGTCGCCCACGCGGCAAACTCCGCAAACTGGTTCAGATCGCGCGGCGGGCTCGTATGATGCTCCTCCACTCCCAGGTGAGCCGGCGTAAAGCAGAGTGTCAACGCCACCTTGAATGGCTCCAGCGCCGCCATTTGCCGGTCGAACCACTCCGTAGCATTTGGCCTGTAAGAGTCAGCCCAGCTCAGTCCTGTCCGCAGGTACTGAACCCCATGCTCCTTCATCCACGCGACAGAATCTTCCAGCCGGTGATCCTCGAAGTGGAACCATTGGCAGAATCCGACGGAGCCATCGTTCGGAAAATGGCTCATCGCGAGTTTTGGATTTCCATCCGCCTTGATCAGCCCCAGATAGTAGTGGCGGTAGTAAGAAGAACCTTCAGCTTCTTTGTGTCGCGTTTCTGCCGGCCATGTTGGGGGAAGATCGTAGAGGCTGTACCAGTGAACTCGCTCAGTCAATCCCCGAATCAACTGCAGCGTGCGCTCCAGCCCGAACACCTGCACTTCTTCCGCGCCAAACGAAGAGACACCAACCTCGGTTACCCACACCGGCTTTCCGCAAACCATCGCGGCTTCGGCAATGCGATCAGGCCACGCATCGATCTGCCAGTGATTCCAATCCAGCGGGAATCCGTGTACCCCGACGGCATCGACGAACTCCATCACCCCATACGAGGCCATCAGCCGCAGAAAATCACAATCGCATGCTGAAACTCCGCCGAGAACGATCGGAACATCGGGATTGACTTTGCGAATTGCCGTGGACGCCAGCTTCACCATCTCACTGAAGCGCTTCCAATCCGGATCGAGGTGAAAATTCCAGTGCGATAAATTGTTCGGTTCATTCCAAAGCACGAGCGCTTCGACCATGATGTCGTTTTCCCGGATACCGCCCAGATTTTGTCGTTCGTTTTTGAGACTTACTCTTCCAAAAAACTTGCTGGAGGGCGGTGAACATTCACTCCAACAATGGGTTGTCTCGTTCGAGAAGGCTTTCAGACTCGGTCTCTTAGAGGTACATAGATGTTTTTAGGTTGCACTGATGCACGAACTCCGTTCGCTACGGCTAGGAGTTTTACCGGGTTCTGAAACGCGACCTGATGCAGGTTTCACACCAAGGTTTAAGCGAGAATTTCTTGAGGAAAAGAAGTTTGCTACTACTCATGCGGGGCCCAGAAGGTATAAATCGGCGGCCTGAAGTACATTGCGCGCGTGAGACTCGTGGTTCTCTGAATTCCGCATAATTCCTCCTCAAAGAACTTCACCGCGATGGGAATAAATGCGTTGATCTATCTTTTCGGTCGCCGAATCTGCGCAGCCTCAATGTATGTACAGCTGATGGTTTTAAAAACCAATTTTCTGAGTGAATTTCAACCAACTTGCTTTCGCCACCCGGCATCTCTCTGCACAAGTGGTGGCGGTTTGCAATTCTCCCCATGAGAAAGGCCGAAGGTGTGTGGGCGCATGGGAGGAAGAAAGATTCTAATTGTCGAGGACGAGAAGGTCGTCGCCGATACGCTGGGACAGATACTTGGCGCCGACGGCTACGAGATTCGTGTCGTTTATTCCGCTGAAGATGCGGTCACGCTCATCGCCACTTGGCCGCCTGATCTCGCCATCCTTGATGTAATGCTTCCAAGGATGAATGGAATTGAACTCGCCGTCATCCTTAAGGAAAACTTTTCTCGATGCCACGTGCTGCTCTTTTCGGGTCAGCCTTCGGTCGAAGGTCTGATGCAAAAGGCAAAAAACGAAGGTCACGAGTTCGAAATAATGGCCAAGCCCGTGCATCCCAGCGTCATGCTTGACACCATTTCCACTTTGCTCTGTGCTGAGAGGGGCAGGTGTCCTCAGGCTTGACAAACGCCCGCGCACTCGTCTGAGGTTTCAGGCTTCCGCTCGCACGAGCATGCAAGTAATGTTGTCGTGACCGCCCGCCTTTTTTGCTGCTTCCACTAGTTGGCCGGCCATTCCCTCCAGCGGCAGATCGCAATTCAGCAGGTTCTCAATGCTGCTGTCAGGCAGTTCGCGGGTGAGCCCATCTGAGCACAGCAGAAAAATGTCTCCGCCCTCCGCATCCAGTTCAAAAATGTCGGGAGTCACCTGCGACTGCGTACCGAGTGCGCGCGTGATCACATTTTTCAGCGGCGATTGCAACGCCTCCCGCGGAGTCATACGCCCAAGCCGTACCTGCTCTTCCACCAATGAGTGGTCGCGCGTCAGTTGCTGCAGTTTCCCTCTGCGCATGAGATAACAGCGGCTGTCACCGATATTCAGAATCCAGACATGCTGTTCCTGCGTCGTCATCACCACCAGCGTTGTACCCATGCCGCTGAGCCGGTGGTTGCGTTGCGCTCGCGAGAAGATCGCCTCATTCGCAGCCGTGACAGCGCTTTCTGCAGCGCCCGGAAGATTCGGTTCGCTTTCCTGCTTGCGCTCCTTCAACAGCCGGAGTACTTCATCCACAGCTAAACTGCTGGCGATTTCCCCCGCTGCCGCGCCGCCCATCCCATCGCAAACCACATACACACCAGCCTCGACGGAAAAACCGAAAGCATCCTCATTCGACGGACGTTTGCGCCCGCGGTCCGTGACCGCCGCAGCCGTATATCGCACAACAGCTGTGGCCAAAGAATTACCTCCGCAGCCAAGTTTACACGCCACTGCTAAACCCTGAATACTCGCGGTCAGTGAGTTGAGAGAGGACTCGCTGCCGGCGACGTCAGTTCGTATACCTGGATCGCGCCCGCATCGAGGATGGCGACCCGCCGCGCCGATGGCGAGATCGCCACATTCCCGCCGCCGTCCAGAATCGGGCTTGCCGGCGCCGTCATTTCCATCTTCCCCGTCGACGCGTCATATATCTCCACCCATTGTGCTTTCACATCGTCAAAGCTGATCGGCGCCATCGCATTCACCTCATGCGTTGCCAGCAAAGTCTCTCGCGCAAAGCGCAGTCCGTTGGGAGCCATAATCAGCCTCGGCCATATCTGCGTCGCGGGCCTCGATACATTCCAAAGTCGTTTCCCGTCAGTCGACATCGCAACCATCCACCTGCTCCCCTCCGGATTGCATGCCGTCACAAGTACTTCAGGATTAGAAATAAATTCCACTGAGGGCGCACACATCGAATCCAGCTTTCCCACAATCCGGCTACCGCCCCGGAAAAAATTCATATTCAGAATCCACTCGTGCCCCTTTCCTCGCAGAGTCTCAATCCAACCCTCTGAGTTGATGGGCACATGTACCGTTTTCCGTGTTCGGCTCATCAGCATCACTTGCCCCGTGGCGCGCCGCAGAACCCGCAACACTACATCCTGCATTGTGTTTGCCGAATCCCCATCTACAGTGATCTGTGCTGACGCCGTCGGTGGGCTCTGCACGTCTCCTGGCCTCGGCTTCAAGTCCGCACTTTCCCGCGATTCCGTAATCAGCAAGTCCTGAGTCGGATCAACCTCCACCCACAGAAGCGCACCGCGGAAGTGAAACAGGGATGAAATCTCCAGCGAAGCATCGCCGACCTTCAGATCGCCGCGATCGCGCAGAAGAAAGTGTCCGTCGTTCAACATCCATAGATAGCGATCACGATCATGCACCGACCAGAGTGCCTCTGAACTCGCCGCGCCTCCGGGCAGGGTCAGCACGACAGCGCGTATTTGCCGTTCGTTGCTTGCGGCTGGATTCCCCTGCCTGCGAATTAATCCCGGCGCATGAAAGGTGAAGAGCAGATGATCTTCATCCAGAAAATCCAGCGAAACCATACTCTCCCGCTGACCCTGATAGATCGCGCCCGGAGCAAAAAAGCCAAGAGGCTCAACCGGAATGCTGAATGCGGGAGCCTGCGATGCGGGGAAGTCAGTCTTCCGGGCCTCTCCATCCTTCCGATCCTGCCCTTGCTTCGAATGATGCTTGAAGATCTGAGCACCGGCCCCGGAACCTGCGATGAGCATCGTGGCCAGCGCAACCATCGGAAATCCGCGCCGCAGAAAAGCTTTTCCGATCAGGCCCAATTGCTGTTTGATCATCGTCCAATATTTTCGCCGATCGCCCTGCCTCAGTGCTCGGATTCAATTTGTAGATAAGCGCTAATGAACAGCGATGATCACGCTCGCCGCTCTCCGGGCAGCGACGCCACAGGCACCTGCGGCAATGCGCGCTAAACAACTGTGCGCACCCCGAAGGATGCGCACAGCTTGCTTTTAATCAGGCGTCCGTTATTTGTGCACTGCCACGGGAGCGGATGCCACTGGAGCGCTGATCGGTGCGCCGCCGGATCTTCCGGCACCCGGACTCATGCCTCCGCCCATGTTCGGCCCGGATCCCATACTTGGAGCCGAACGGGAACCGCCGGTCCAGCCCGGGTTTCCGGCCCCTCGCGACCCCGCACCCATCGAGCCCGACGAATACGCTGGTGGAGGCGGCGAGCCGCGATGGATCGATCCTCCCAGCATCTGTCCCGACGTCGGAGTACTGGAGCCGCGCCCTGTCGCTCTCATACTCTCGTTCTGAGGAACCGTGGCATAGATCTCCGTTCGCGCAAAACCATGAGTAACTGCTTGGTGCGAAAACTTATCAAGTCTGCCCAGAGTTGCTCGCGGCACGCCAAGTCCGGCCGAGTCTTTCTGGAAGACGAACGACCTCGAAGCTACGGAAATCCCAGACGATGGAACCGGCCTTGAGTTCGCAGGAATCAGGGTCGGCTCGTTCCTCAGTGGCGGCCGAGCCGGCACATGCGGAGCGCGAATCGGTCCGTGCGGGCCACCTGCCGCTGTACCACCGCCCCCGGTGGCTATACTGGTGCCCAAATTGTTCACGCCATACCAGTTCCCGCCTGGCATCCAGCCCCACCCGGCATCGCCACAGCTCATCCACGTACCAGAGTGATATGGAGTCCAAGCCCATGGATAAGGCGACACCCACGAATAACCCGCTCCGCCATACCATGCCCAAGTCCCGTTTCCGTAGGGATTCCAGGAAGCTGTTGCAAAATACGGCCTCCATGCCATGCCGCAGCCCGGCATTTGCGTAAACGATCCGTAATATGCCATGTCACTCAGTCCGTACGAATACGGCGAATTGAACCGGCTGAACGAGGCTACGTTCGCGTGATACTTGGCTTCCTGTTCGTCCCAGGAATCGAACTCGTTGGAGGCGATTTCTTTGGCAACCGTCGGCTCAGTGCTGTCGAAAATCGAGAAGACCGCCGTCTTCTTCTTGGGAATGCTGACGCCGCCATTCTCCCCATCCGTGCGAACTGTACCGTCAAACACGGCGAGTTTGGCTTGCGAGTCAACCACGTCCAACCGAACATGGGTCGCCGGATCCAGATTCAGCGAGCGCGCTCCGAACTTGACCTCAAACTGGTTTGGCGGAGTCTTCTTGTCCTGCTGCTTCACAAGGCTGACGTACGCCGTCCCCTTCACCAGATGAACAGTCGAGGCCGTTGCGCCGGAAGCTTGCCGCTCCAGCCGCGGAAACTCGACAAGCGAGTTGGGCGCGATCCGAAGGGAGCTGTTATCTTCAAACTCGACTTCGGCAACGCCGACCCCAGTCTTAATTTGGCTCTGCTCAACAACAGGCAGGTTGGCGATTGCATTCTCGAAACCGCGTCCAATATTCCGGTCTATCTGAACAATTCCCCTGACCTGACTGAGCCTTACGATGCGCACCTTCGTCGTGCCAGGTGCTGATGTACCTGGAGTTGCGTCAGCAGATTGCCCATGGGCTGCAATGGCCAGAAGCAGCATTGATGCGAAGGTCACTGCCTTGGAGGCCGTTGCCCTGAAGGTCAATGCCTTGGAGAATTGATCGCTTTTCATGTCCGCACCCTCGTTTGGTTGGGCGAACTTGTTGAAGGACACGCGCCCCGGAAGAAAGACCACTTGGCAAGGCGCACCGTGCCACTCATAGTAGCACCAACTTGGACGCTTTGACGATGATCCAGGTTCCCTGCAATCTGAGTCGCTACGAGATCAAAAAACAGCCCGTCCCGGCTCCGCAAGCCGGAAAACCGCAGCAGCCCCATTACCTTCGGCACTCCCGTAATCCTCCACTTCCCTCCATCTATGGCTACAATCGGGAATCCCTTGGATTTGTCTGGCATTTCGGCTTGGCTCAAAGACCGGCGCGACCGGCCCGCATTTCTTCAGAACACGACTGCGATTGACCCAGCCTCGGTACATACACCACACGCTCTCACCAGAGGAAAGGATCAACCATGTCGAACGATAGCCCGAGCGCCAATCAGCCAGTAGCCTCCACCACCCAGAACCAGTACACGATGATCGGCAAGTCCATTCGGATCAAGGGCGAGATCGCCGCCTCCGACCCTATCTATATCTATGGATCCGTTGAAGGCGTCATCAGCGCACCGGCACACCGCGTCACCATCGGCAAAGAAGGAACCGTCAAGGCGGATATCACCGCCCGCGAAGTCGTCATCATGGGCGATGTCTGCGGCAAACTCCAGGCCGACGAGCGCGTCGAGATACGCAATGAAGGTTCACTGCTTGGCGATCTCTCCACAACGCGCCTCTCCGTCGAAGAAGGCGCCGTCCTCCAGGGCACGATTAACGTCCACATCCCTGTCGAAAAGGCCAAACCACCGGTCTCTGCGAAAGTCGTCGCCGCTCCCACTGAGGCCCAGGGCACAACGGAGATTGAAAGCGACCTCGCCCTGTCCGAAGCCAGCTAGCTCCGTCTGAAATTTTGGGTGCCCATCCTACCCAACAGCTTCTTCGTTGGGTCGGGTGGGAAATCACGATCCCGGATTTACCTGGCTATCGCCGTTTGCGAGAAAATAGGAGAGTGAAGCGCTCCGGAACCGCCGATCTCCCCCTTCACGGCGGACGTGTTCCCGCCTGGCTCGCCGAGCGCATGACCCTCCTCGGCACCGCGATCTCCGAGTGCGTCATCCACTCCTACGGCCCCTCCGAATTCCTGACCCGTCTAAGCGATCCTTTCTGGTTCCAGGCACTTGGCGCCGTCATGGGCATGGACTGGCACTCCTCCGGCATCACCACCTCCGTCCTTGGTGCGCTCAAGCGAGGCCTCAACCCGCGCTTCTCCGAACTCGGCTTCACTATCTGCGGAGGCCGTGGCCGCCACTCCCGCCGCACCCCAGACGAACTCATCAACTTCGCCTCACAAACCGGCCTCGACGGTGACCAGCTCGCCCGCACCAGCCGCCTCACCGCTCGCATCGACAACAACGCAATTGCCGACGGTTTCCAGCTCTACCTGCATTCATTCGTGATCCACAAATCTGGCGAGTGGGCAGTAGTCCAGCAGGGCATGAACGAAGGCAACCGCCTCGCCCGCCGCTATCATTGGCACTCCGCCGCAGTTCGCGACTTCGTCTCCGAGCCGCACACCGCCATCGTCGGCAAGCCTCAGGGCACCATCCTCAACCTCGTTGACGCCCGCTCCAATAAAGCCCAGAATGCCCTGCTCGACATCACCCGCGAACCGGTTCAGTCCTCCCTCGACGAGATCCGCAGGCTCGTCATGCCGGCGCGCCACGATGTCCGCCCTGCGGACGTCGACCTCAAACGCCTCGGGGCCGTTCTCGCCATAGCCCACGAGCAGGGCCTCCGCGAGTTCGCATCTCTCTTATTGGTAGAAGGTCTCGGCCCCCGCACACTGCAGTCGCTCGCCCTTGTCGCCGAAGTGGTCCACGGCGCACCCAGCCGCTTCGCCGACCCCGCCCGCTTCTCCTTCGCCCACGGCGGTAAAGACGGCCACCCCTTCCCCGTCCCCCTCAAAACCTACGACGAATCCCTCGGCATTCTCCGTCGCGCCCTCAACGCCGCCAAAGTGGGCCACACCGAAAAACTCGAAGGCTTCCGCCGCCTCGACAAACTCACCCGCAACGTCGAAGCCAACCTTGACCCCGTGGCCGACTTCACCGCAGCTCTCGCTCACGAACGCGAAATCTCCCCATCGCTGGGCGGACGTACCGTATACGACAAACCTCGAAAAGTGAAAACCCGCACGAAGCCTCAACTCTCGTTATTCGACGAGTGACTCATTAAAAGGAAGGTCTGTGCCCCATTCATCGCGGCTTTCCGCGATGAGTGGGTCTTGCGGGAAATCAATTCATGACGCTGTGTGCCTGGTGCCCCAAGTCTCCCTCATTCGGAGACCTGGAATACAAGCCGGTCAGCTGCCCATCAGTAGTCAAGGATCCGCTTGATCTTTCCGCTTTCAATCTCGAACACAGTTATGTTCGATCGCTTCCCCGCCGCCCAGCTCCCATTCTCCTGCTTCGCCAGGAATCGCTGATCCACACGCGCCATCACCACATGAGGATTGCTCGCGAGAATCCGAACCGTGTACGCAGCGTTCTTCGTTTCCCCGAGATATCCGCTCATGCCCGATCGGACCTTCTCCTTGCCTTCAATCCTCGCCACTGCCGATGGGTGCTCATACACGAATGCATCTGCACAGAACGACAGCGCCTTCTCGATTTCACGCATACTCGCTTTCTCCTGCATCGTTTGGGAGCGCGCCTGCAAATACTGCCGGACCAGCTTCTCCGCTGCGCTGTCCTGCGCGTGCCCTGCAATCGGGAAACAGGCCATCAGCAGCACAACTTCAATCAGTCGTCGCATGATCGAAGATCATAGCCGTCGTTATCACCCAGGCTTCGAAATGGTGACCAGCAGAAGCCGGGCGGGGATGAGGGCACCTCAATCTCAGCCGAAATCTTTACAATTCTCCTGAACAGGGAATCCCGGCAGAAGGAGCCTCAAAGTGCTCAAGTCAGCTCTTGCCATTTTCATCGCGTTTTCGGGTCTTCTCACCTCTCCGCTCGTCACAGCGCAGAAGGAACCTTCCAGACACCTCCGCCTCGCCATCTGCCAGATACTCGTCATCGACAGCGACCGTGAAGGCAATTTCCGCCGCATCGAGTACGCTCTCGAGCAAGCTGCCGCTCAGCACGCTCAGATCGCCGTCTTCCCCGAGTCCTCCATTCTCGGCTGGGAGAACCCTGACGCACACAAGATGGCCACTCCCATCCCGGGAGCCGACAGCGACCGCATTGCCTCCCTCGCACGCAAATACGAGATAATGATCGCCATCGGTCTCGACGAAAAAGACGGCGACCGCCTCTACGACTCCGCAATCCTCGTCGATAAATCCGGCAAGCTCCTCTGGAAGCATCGCAAGATCAACGTCCTTCCCGAGCTCATGACTCCGCCCTACTCTCAGGGCCGCCCCGAAGACATCGGTGTCGTCGAAACCGAATACGGCCGCATCGCCGTCCTCATCTGCGCCGACACCTTCAGCGACTCCTTCGTCAATCGCATGAAGACCCTCAAGCCCAACCTCATGCTCGTCCCCTATGGATGGGCCGCCGCCAACGACAAGTGGCCCGATCACTCCAAGGAACTCGAAGACCTCGTCAGCCGGCGTGCCTCACAGGTTCGCTGCCCCATGGCCGGCGTCGACCTCGTCGGCGAAATGACCCATGGCCCGTGGACAGGCTGGACCTACGGCGGATCCAGCTTCGTCGCCGACGCCAACGGCAAGATCCTCCTCACCGCCCGCGACCGCGACACCGATCTCCGCGTGATCGATCTCCCCATCGGCTCTCTTGCGAAGTAGTCTGCATGCCCCACATCTAGATTCTGGGATCTGGGATGGCTGGATGCCCAAATATCAGGGCTGTTCGGCAGCCGACCAACGAAGATCGCGGGTGCCTGTAGATGATCAAGAGGTTGTTCCGGGATCGGAGCGGCTGATGGGCGGCTTGTAGTTGAGGCTACCATGGGGTCGATGGCGGTTGTAGTAATCGATCCATGGCTGGAGGTGGGCGTCTCTTTGCTCGGAGTCGGTCCAGT
>DATNFD010000146.1:0-12881 GCA_035606555.1 Occallatibacter sp. | reverse complement strand
CTTCCCTCACCTTTTCGGCGTCGAGGATCAGGTTGTCTTTTTGCGGGTTCAGGACCTTTACGTGGGTGGAGACAAGCTGCATCATGTCCTTGTCGCCGGAAACGATGAAGACCTCGTGACCTTGTTCAGCGGCCTCGCGAGCCAGCGTGCCGATGACGTCGTCTGCTTCGAAACCCTGCACTTCGAGAATGGGAATACGGAGTGCGTCGAGGGAGCGCCGGATGTAAGGAACCTGACGGCGAAGGTCGTCGGGCATGGACTCGCGCTTGGCCTTATAGCCGTCATAGCTGACTTCTTCGAAGGCCTGAAGCCTGGAGTTCCACTTGCGAAGGGTGCCGATGTCTTTGGCGCGCTCGTCGCGGAAGACGGCTCCGCTGGGATCGAAGACAGCCGCGAAGTACTTGGGAGAGAAGTCCTCGCGCAGCTTGCGGATCATATTAACGAAAACGTAGATCGCCGCCGTGGGCAGGCCGGAACGCGTGGACATGGGTCGGCTGCGCTGCATTGCATGGTAGGCGCGGAAGATAAACGACATGGCGTCGAGAAGGAAGACGGGAGGCTTGGTCTGATCCTTTGCCGGGACTGGTACGAGGGGCGAAACGGTGGCTGGCACGGTACGAGTTTATCAGCGAGTATGATCGGGGCGGCTCGTCAAACTGATTTCTGCGCCCGACACGCGCTCGTCCGCTGATCGGCTCCTTGGGTGTACCCAGGAGAGGAACGTGCCGATCGCATATGCGGCGAGAATGGTGAGTAAAGGATCAATGGCACTTCGAAATCGAGTGTCTGTATGCGTAAAGTAATAGGGCAACGGAAAGAGCAGCAATGGGAGCACGTAGACCATCAGATATTCGCTTCTTCGCTTCGCGAGCAGAACCAGTCCGGGTATGGCAAGGGCAAATATCGGATCGACTGCCGTAATGAAGCCATCTCCAGCGAGCGCCCAGTACTTACTCACGCGAGACAGTGTTAAGGTCATGTATCTCGCAGGATGATCAGCGATATACCGTCTGGCCATTCTGCCGCGCTCTGCGATATACCCGAGCTCACCTTTAGCGATAAAGGCACGTAGTTCGGTAGGGTTTGTCCAGGGACTTAGTGAAGGATCGGTTCCACCATCACCGCCGGGATGATTTCCAAGCCAGAGTTCAAAACCAAAATTACTTCTGAACGGGATAAAAGAATGCATAACAACCGCATTGCGTATAAACCAGGGAGAGAATAGCAGGCAGAATGTCAGGATTCCGGCCCATGGGAGTATCTTCGTTTTCCAAGCCACCCAACCACAAAGAGCGAAGAGAGAAGGAAGAAGGGAGGGATTGGTCAGTCCGACTAAAGCGCATGCGGCACCAGCTGGGATGAATCTGTGTCGTGCCAACGACAAACCTGTAGCTGAGACAAAGAACCCGGTAACAGCGAGCGCGCTGAATGCGGTATCCCAGATCAACAAGGGAGGTGCCAACATCGGAGGTGCAACGGCGCAAATCAAACCTGCCAAATTCGCCGTTTCCTGGCCGAATTGTCGTTGCGCAACGTACATAACAAGCATAAGCGTGAACAAGGAGAATATTTCCTGGCACAGAATCATTACTGCTGCGCTTGCCGATCCTGTCCCGAAGATTTTGATGATGAGCGCAAGAAACAAGGGATAGCCCGGAGCGATAAACGCGGTTGGGCCAGACTCCGTGAAAAATGGCGAACTGTAACCATGACCCGAAACGAGCGACTGAGCGATCGCGATGTCCTCGTACAAACGCGTCATCAGCGGTGGAATTTGGGAAAACTTGAAGAATGTTGACGCAAAGAGGAATCGCGCCACAATTCCGAGGAACATAAACGCCCGCCAATTAGAAGGAAAGCAACTCTTCTCTAATGACTTGTTATGTGGTGAGAAGGCATTTATAGTCACGGTCTCACAATAATAGTTCTAAGGCGGGTGATGCGCCGAGTTTCTTTATCGATGCCGGGCAAGTAAGTCGCCTTCCCAGTGCTTTTCGTAGACAGCGAACGATCGAAACGTACAAAATTTTGTTGGGACGTAAGATAGCAACACCCGGCATCGAGAAAACCAGCCCCAGGTCTGAAAAAGTGATTGAGATAACTCTCGCGGGAATGACCGATCCAAGAACGCTTCAAAGCAAGGGATTACGCCGTCTCGGCAGTAAGGCTAGCTCCTCGTATTGCGCAATCTCAGCTCGCGTTTCGGCGGCCATGTCTTTGCCGGATGTACGGCTGCGATGCCAATGGATGGTCCACTCGAGTGCTGTCTCTAGGTTGAGACGGGGACGCCAGCCGAGTTCTGCGCGGGCTTTGCTGGAGTCGAGCTTAAGGTAGTGCGCTTCGTGGACGCTGGGCGCGTTATCGCGAACCCATGAGGCATCGGAACCCCAAAGGCTCACGAGTTTGTTGGCGACGCGTTCGACAGGCCACGCGTCGTCTTCACTGGGACCGAAGTTGAAGGCGGAGGCTACATCAGCGCGGCCGGCGAGCAGATGCTCCGCCAAAGTTATATAGCCATGCAGAGGTTCGAGAACATGCTGCCATGGGCGGATGGCATTGGGGCGGCGGATGAGCACGGGTTGGCTAGATTCGAATCCGCGAATGAGGTCGGGAATGAGGCGGTCTTCGGACCAGTCCCCTCCTCCGATGACGTTTCCAGCACGGGCGGTTGCGACGGCGACGCGGTGATCGGAGAGGCGGCTTACTGGGAAGTAAGAATCTCGGAAGGCGGAGACAACGATTTCCGCGGCAGCTTTGCTGGAGGAGTATGGATCGTGGCCGCCGAGGGGATCGGTTTCGCGATAGGGCCATGCCCACTCGCGATTCTGGTAGCACTTGTCGGTGGTTATGCAGACGACTGCCCGGACGCTGGGTGATTTACGGACGGCCTCCAGCAGGTTTGCAGTGCCCATCACATTGGTGCCGTATGTACCGAGCGGGTCGGCATAAGAACGGCGAAGCAGGGGCTGTGCGGCGAGGTGAAAGACGACTTCAGGTTCGAAGTCGACGAGGGATGCCTCGAGCTTGGGATAGTCCTGGATGTCGCCCCGATCGTCGTCGAGGACCTCGGCAACGCGAGCATCGGTGAACAGGTTGGGCTCCGTGGAGGGGTCGAGGGCATAGCCGCGGACAATCGCGCCTTTGCCGGCCAACCACAAGGCAAGCCACCCGCCTTTGAAGCCTGTATGGCCGGTGAGGAAGACCCGACGGCTGTTCCAGTTACTCACCAGGTCTTCCACGGAGCCCTTTCCGAGGCCCAGAGGTCTTCAAGGCGCTGTTTATCGCGGATGGTATCCATGGGTTGCCAGAAGCCGTCGTGGAGAAAGGCTTGCACTTCTCCTTTGGCGGTGAGGGTCTCGATCGCTCCGCGCTCGAAGGAGGAGCTTTCGTCTTCGATCTCGTCAATGACCGACGGTGAGAGGACGAAGAAGCCGCCGTTGATCCAGCCGCCTTCGCCTTCTGGCTTCTCCTGAAACGCGGTGATCTTTGTGCCATCAAGGCTGAGGCCGCCGAAACGGGCAGTGGGGCGAACAGCCGTGATGGTGGCCTGTTTGCCATGGTCGCGGTGAAAGGCGATCTCGTCGGTGATGTTCACATCGCTAACGCCATCACCATAGGTCATGCAGAAAGCGTCTTCACCATCCAGATAGCGGGCGATGTTACGCAGACGGCCTCCGGTGCCGGAGTTTTCGCCGGTGTCGACCAGGGTGACGCGCCAGGGTTCTGCGACGCTCTGGTGGACCTGCATCCGGTTCTCGCACATGTCGAAAGTGATGTCAGACATGTGCAGGAAGTAGTTGGCGAAATACTCCTTGATGAGGTAGCCCTTGTAACCGCAGCAGATGATGAAGTCGTTGATCTTGTGCTGTGAGTAGATCTTGAGGATGTGCCATAGTATGGGGCGACCACCGATTTCAACCATGGGCTTGGGACGAACCGTCGTCTCTTCACTGAGCCGCGTGCCCAGGCCTCCGGCCAGGATAACTGCTTTCATTTGATCCCCTTGCTGCCAGTCAACCGCCGACCGCACGACAGCTCGAACTCAACTTGGTACCTTGGTTGCTTTCCTTGAGTAATACACTACACCGCGATGATTCGATTGGGTATGCTGGGAAGTGTATCCCCCATGACTAATGGCAGTGGTCGGCTTCGGCAGCAGATTCTGGATTTAACGGCGCAATACTACGCCGAAGCTTTTCCCGCGCAGGATTTTCAACCGGGAGTCACCTCGGTCCCTGTTTCCGGCAAGGTGATCGACGCGGCCGACATCGGCGCGGTGGTGGAGTCGGCGCTGGATGGATGGTTTACAACAGGACGATTCGCTGAAGATTTCGAGCGCAAACTGGCGCGGTTTGTGGGCGTGCGCAGCGCGTCCCTCGTCAATTCGGGTTCGTCGGCGAATCTGCTGGCGCTGACTGCGCTGACCTCGCCGAAGCTTGGCGATCGCGGTTTGAAGCCGGGCGACGAAGTCATCACGGTTGCGGCGGGATTTCCGACCACCGTGAATCCGATCATCCAGAACCGGCTCGTCCCTGTGTTTGTCGATGTTACTCTGCCGAGTTATGAGATCGATGTAACTCAGTTAGAAGCCGCACTGAGCGAAAAGACGCGGGCGATCATGATCGCGCACACATTGGGTAACGTATTCGATCTGGATGCGGTCACGGCCTTCGCGAAGAAGCACGACCTGTGGCTCATCGAAGATTGCTGTGACGCGCTGGGATCGACATGGAAGGGCCGCCATGTGGGGACTTTCGGCGATATTGCCACAGTGAGTTTCTACCCCGCGCACCACATCACTCTGGGCGAAGGCGGAGCGGTGCTGACGGACAAACCGAATCTACAGTTGCTGATCGAGTCGTTCCGCGACTGGGGACGGGACTGCTGGTGCGAGCCGGGCAAAGACAACACATGCGGCAAGCGATTCGACTGGCAACTCGGCTCCCTGCCCTGCGGATACGATCACAAGTACACCTACTCGCATGTCGGTTACAACCTGAAGGCGACGGATATGCAGGCGGCACTGGGCGCTTCACAGATCGCGAAGCTGCCGGATTTCATCGAGCGCCGAAGAGCAAACTTTCGATATCTTTTCAAAGCTTTGCAGCCGTTGGAGGATGTTCTGGTACTCCCGGAAGCAACGCCGGGAGCTGACCCTTCGTGGTTCGGGTTCCCGATTGGAGTCCGAAAGACGGCCCCATTCCAGCGGCAAGATCTGGTTCGCGCTCTCGAGGCGAAGAAGATCGGCACCCGGCTGCTTTTCGCGGGAAACCTGCTGCGCCAACCGGCTTACGAAGGCTGCGAGTACCGTGTCGTCGGCGACTTGAAGAATACCGACTTCGCGATGAACAACGTCTTCTGGATCGGCGTTTATCCGGGCTTGACGACGGAGATGCTGGATTATATGGCGGAAACGGTCCGACGGTTCGCGCACGAGAACAAGGCCGGATTGGCCATACTGAATGAGTCCGATTCGACGAAGTAAAGATCTGGAGACAAAGTAATGGGCAACATCGATCAGCGCCCGCTATTCATTTACGAGATGGCCAATAACCACATGGGAGATGTGGAGCACGGGATACGGATCGTGCGCGAGTTGAAGGCCGCTTCTGAAGGATTCCCTTTTGCGTTCTGCGTAAAGCTTCAGTATCGGGACATCGCCACCTGTATCCATCCGGCGTACAAGGACCGCTACGATCTGAAGTATGTGAAACGCTTCTCGGAGACACACCTAAAGTGGGAGCAGTACCGGAAGCTGAAGGACGCGATCGTTGAAGCCGGATTTCTGTCCATGTGCACGCCGTGGGATGAAAACTCAGTGGACAAGATCGTCGAACACGGATTCGACTTCATGAAGATTCCCAGTTGCTATGTAAGCGACTGGCCACTGCTGGAGCGAATCGCACAATACGATTTGCCGATTGTGGCTTCTACCGCAGGGGAACCACTTGAAGAGGTCGATCGCGTTGTCAGCTTTTTCAAGCATCGCGAAAAATCGATTGCCATCATGCATTGTGTAGGCGAGTATCCCGCGCCGGACGACCACCTGCATCTCGGGCAGATTGCGCTGCTGAAGAAGCGGTATCCGGAAGTCGAGGTGGGTTACTCGACCCACGAGAGACCGGACAACGTCGAAGCAGTGAAGATCGCAATCGCCCTCGGCGCCTCAATGTTCGAGAAACATGTCGGAATGCCCACGGATAGGTATGCCATGAATGCATACAGCGCGACTCCGGAGCAGGTTCGGAAATGGTTGAAGTCTGCATCTGAAACCTTCACGATGATGGGCAGCCTGGAAAAGCGTTACCCCCCACCGCCGGGTGAACAGGCAGCTTTGCGGGATCTTGCGCGCGGTGCCTTCGTGAAGCAACCGGTTCGAGCGGGCAAAGTGATCCAGCATGGGAACATTTTTTTCGCGATGCCAAACTTGAAGGATCAGCTGGTGGCGCAGGATTTCTCAAAGTACAGCGAGTATGTGGCGAAGTCCGACATTCCGGCCGATGGCGCTGTGATGAGCGAAAACGTCCGCGCGCGAAATACGCGAGAGCTTGTCTACAAGATTGTTTCAGATGTAAAAGGTCTGATCAAAAAAAGCAAGGTGCAGGTTCCCGGCCAATGCGATTTGGAGATTTCGCACCACTACGGGCTGGAGAAGTTTCGCGAGAGCGGTTTGACCGCGATCACAGTTGTGAACCGAGAATATTGCAAGCGTCTCATGGTGGTTTTGCCAGGTCAGAAGCATCCTGAACAGTGGCACAATCAGAAGGACGAGACCTATCACATCCTGTACGGCGATGTGACGGTCGAACTGGACGGAAAGCGGAGCACGCACAAGTCCAACGACGTGATTACGATTTCGCATGGTGTGAAGCATTCGTTCTGGACCAACCATGGCGCGATCATCGAAGAGGTGTCGTCAAGCTATTCGACAAATGATTCGTTCTACAGCGATCCGGAAATCATGTCGAACACGAACCGCAAGACATTCGTGACGTACTGGATCGGCTGATGCTCACCATCGTTTGGGATGTTGATGATGTGCTCAACGACTTGATGCTGCAGTGGTTTCATCATGCGTGGAAACCGGAGCATCCTGAGTGCACGTTGAGCTTCGATGATCTGCTGCACAATCCGCCTCATAAGATTCTCGGGACAGAACGAGAGGACTACCTGGCCTCAATGGACCAGTTTCGACGGACGGGCCGCGGACTGGAACTGACGCCCAACCCTGGAATCCTTGACTGGTTCGTTCAACACGGCCAAACGTTTCGGCACATCGCTTTAACGGCTCGCCCGCTCGAGACAGCGCCTGACGTGGCGGCGTGGGTGATGAGGCATTTTGGAACGTGGATACGCTGTTTCGGAGTAGTACCCTCGCGCGCGAATGGCGGCGCTCCAGTCTATGATCGAAGCAAGATCGATTTTTTGAAGTGGCTGGGCTGCGGCGACATATTGGTCGATGATGCGGATGAAAATATTAGAGACGCCGTGTCGCTCGGAATGAGAACGTTCCAGATCGCCCAGCCTTGGAATAAAAGTACTCTGACCAGTGCCGCCTTAGGGAGCAAGTTGTCTGACCTCGCCGCCAGGAACTGACCATGCATTTCGACCTTGTCTGCAACGAAAGAATTCAGGACATCACCGATGGCGCAAAAACTAGTGGCTGATTATGTACTCGAGTTCGTAGCGGCGCAAGGAGTTCGTGCGGTCTTTCTGGTTCCCGGCGGCGGATCCATGTACCTGGTAGATGCGCTGGGCAGGCGCCCGGATATCGAGTTTGTCCCTACACACCATGAGCAAGCGGCGTCCATCGCGGCCGAGGCCTACGCAAGGACGACGGGCGGGCTCGGTTGCGCGCTCGTTTCAACTGGACCGGCCAGCACAAATGCCATAACCGGCGTGGCTGGATCATGGATTGAATCCGTGCCGCTTCTGATGATTTCCGGTCAGGTGAAACGTTCTGACCTAATGGGAGATTCGGGTGTTCGGCAAATGGGAGTTCAGGAGGTTGACATCGTATCGATCGTAAGACCAATCACAAAATACGCAGTGACGGTCTGCGATCCGCTCGATATTCGGTATGAGCTCGAGAAGGCGGTTTATCTCGCTACTTCTGGACGAAAAGGCCCGGTCTGGATTGATATCCCGCTTGATGTTCAGGCGTCGCGGATTCAGGACGAAGAATCGTTGAAAACTTTCGAGCGTCCCCCTGGTCTCGCCAATCCGAGCCTTTCGGCCGATGTCAGCGAGATCATTGCGCTGCTGAATGCTGCTGAGCGGCCGACGATCTTGGCGGGACACGGTGTGCGGATTTCAGGAGCAGCGGAGGAATTTCGGCAGCTCTATGAGATATTCGGAGTTCCTGTTCTCACCACCTGGAATGCCGACGATTTGATTCCGACGGCACATCCGCTTGCGATGGGAAAGCCGGGAGTCGTGGCGCTCCGGGGACCAAATTTTGTCGTTCAGAACAGCGACCTGATTCTGGTAATCGGAGCCCGGCTCGATAATCTGGTCACGGCATTCAACCCAGCGAAGTTCGGCCGCTGTGCGAAAAAGATTCTCGTGGACGTGGATCCGAATGAATTGAAGAAGTTTTCATCGGCGATGAATATCGCGAAGACTGTGGTGTCGGATGCGAAAGACTTCATCCGCGCGATGATCGCTCAAAAAGACAGTGCTTCGTCCGTCGATCGATCCAAATGGATTGCCCGGTGCCAGCAGTGGAAAGCGCGCTTTCCGATCAATGATGGAAGGCCCTTCGCGACAGAAGGTCCCATCAGCCATTACCACCTCACAAGAGTTTTGATGGATGAAATCGCAGAAGACACGATGATTGCCACCGGAACCGCGGGGCTTGGAATCGAAATTCTCTATACAGCCTTCGCGACAAAACGCGGACAGCGGATGTTCTTGAATACGGGGCTAGGTGCGATGGGATACGGTCTGCCAACGATCGTCGGTTGCGGCGTTGCAATCGGGAAGAAGCCTTTCGTTGCGATCGAATCTGACGGAAGTCTAATGATGAACGTTCAGGAATTACAGACGATACGGATGCTCAATCTGCCTGTGAAAATATTCGTGATTAACAATCACGGGTATGCGTCGATCCGCAGCACGCAGCGAAACTATTTTCAGGGGCGTTACGTAGGCACCGGACCAGAATCGGGCTTGCAGTTTCCCGACATGATTCAGATTGCGGCGGCAAACGGCCTTGAATCGATGCAGATTACGGACGCATCGGAACTGGAGAGCGGAGTGAGAGCCGCACTGAAGAGAAGGGGGCCGCTGCTGATCGATGTCCATGTCGAGGTGGACACCGACCTCTGGCCAAAAGCCGCGGCTCTGCCACAGGCGGATGGAACCATGCGCTCGATGCCATTGGAGGATATGTCTCCACTTCTATCGAGGGAAGAACTGCGCGAGAACATGATTGTGCCGCTCGACCCTGCTTCTGAAGACGTTCCTGAAAACCTTCTGAATCGACCCCGTTAGCGGGTGTTGCCGATCGTATGCGAATTCGTTTCTGATGGAGGTTGCATGACTTCATTCATCGCTGAAATTGGATTAAATCATATCGGCGAGGAATCCCGAGCGACTGAGTTGCTCACATCTGTACTCGATGCGGATGTCGACTCTATCACTTTCCAAGTCCGTGAACCGAAGTTCTATCAGTCGGAGGAGATCACGCATCGACCTCTCGCGATTCGGTTCTATAAGGAGGCTGCCCAGCGCTGCCATGAAGCTGGGCGTCAGTTCGGAATCGCGATTGCAGACCGTCTGCTGGTGGAGAGTTTCAGAGAGATCGGCACGGATTTCTGGAAGACTCTCAGTTGGGACTTTGGCAACCAGGAGTTGAGAGAAGCCCTCTTCAAGACCGGACGTCCGGTGTTTCTCTCAACCGGCCTTTCAGATATGGCGACAGTCGTGGAGGGGAGCAAGGGGCTCCGCAATGCTACGCTGATTCACACACAACTGTCTCAAGATCCCGCAGATGTGAACCTGAAGGCGATCCCGGCGATGGCCGGCTCGACCGGCCTCCCTGTCGCATTTGGACTGCACTGTGAAGACCAGGACATTCTGAAAGTGGCACTCGCGTTCGAGCCCGCAGCCATTTTCTTCTATGTCAAACAATCGGGAGTCAAAGGGCTTTTTGATGACCAGCATGCAATTGACATTCAGCACCTTAAGAACTTGGTCGCGCATCTGAGAAGTCTGCAGCGAGCGCTCGGTACAGGACAGAAGGAATCGATGCGAAAGCCCCACTGGGTGGTTTAACGATGCAGAAATCGCAGATCAAAGTCGGCATCATTGGCGCTGGAGCAATCGTGCGGCAGCGGCATCTTCCGAAGTTGAAGACCATTCCCGGCGTTGAAGTGACGGTGGTCTGTAACCGGCATCTTGAGTCGGCTTCTTCGGTGGCGAAGGAGTTCCAAATACCGGAGGCGACTGACGACTGGCGTCGTGTAGTCGATCGGGGAGATATTGACGTTATCTGGATAGGAACGAATCCGCACATGCACGCGGAGATCACGACCGCAGGGTTGAATGCAGGTAAGCATGTGTTCTGCCAGGCGAGGATGGCACGAGATGTCGAGGAAGCACGCCGAATGTTGGAATCGGCGCAGTTGCATCCAAAACAGGTTACGATGCTATGTCCACCGCCGAATGGGATGAAGCACGGGCTGTTCCTCCGAGAGTTGATTGATCGCGGAGAGATTGGAAGTCTGTATCACTTCAGCCTGAGGTCCTTCACATCAGCGTGGGCTGATCGCGACGCAGCAGCGCACTGGCGGCAGAGGATTGAGATCAGCGGGAACAATATCCTGAGCGTCGGAATCTACGCGGAGGTGTTGGGTTGGTTGTTGGGAGACCCAATCAAGCTGTGCGCACAAGGACGTGTTTGTACCGATTATCGCGGTGAATACAGAATACAAATTCCCGATATGGTCCAGGTGATCGGCGACTGGCCGGGCGAACTGAAGGGTGCGTTACAGTGGAGCGGCGTGGCGCAGTTCGGCGGGACGGACACTCTTGAGGTGTTTGGAAGCGAAGGTACTCTCAAATACGATTTCGGAACGGACGAAGTAATGATCGGGCGACGCGGAGCGAAGGAATTGGAGAATGCATCTGTTCCACCAGAATATGTGAGGCAGTGGACTGTCGAGGAAGACTTCATTCGTGCAGTGCGCGACGGAGGAAAGCCGGAACCCAGTTTCGAAGCGGGCGTGCGTTACATGAAGTTCGTCGAGGCGGTGACCGAGAGCATGCGCCGCCAGGCGAGGGTTGATCTCGAGACAATTTAGCGGGACCCGTTGGCTTTTCGATGAGCGTGTGAATTCGAGCACTGCAAGTGAGGCAAGAGTTTTGGTCGAGGCGAAAAGGCATCGCATTCTGGAAGAGGACCTGAAGAGGATCACCTCTGTCGCACTTCCATGGGAGCGTTTCTTCGGGAAGACAGTATTGATCACCGGTGCGAATGGGTTCGTTCCCGCATACATGCTGGAGACACTTCTCTACCTGAATGACATTCGCGGTGCTGGAATCCACGTTGTTGCGATGGTCAGGAATCGTGAGAAGGCGATGCGGCGATTCGCGCATCTTGAGGGTCGGCAAGACCTTCTGGTGCATGTTCAGGATGTGCGAGATGCATATTCGGGTCCGGAGCCTGCAGATTTCTTAATTCATGCTGCGAGCCAGGCGAGTCCGAAGATCTTCGGGGTAGATCCAGTAGGCACATTCGAGGCGAATGTGCTTGGGACGCAACACATGCTGCGGCTTGCGAACGAGTCGCGCAGCGAAGGGTTTCTGTTTTTCAGCAGCGGAGAGGTTTACGGCCAGTTGGAAGACAGCTCGACGATGGTGAGGGAAAACGATTATGGGTTCCTTGATCCATTGAATGTGCGGTCTTGCTACGCGGAAGGAAAGAGGGCTGGAGAGACGCTTTGTGTCTGCTACCATGCGCAGTTTGGCGTGCAGGCGAAAATTGTTCGTCTGGCCCATACTTATGGACCCGGAATGAACCTTGATGACGGGCGCGTGTTCGCGGATTTTGTAGCGAGTATTGTTGAGGGTCGAGATATTGTTCTGAAAAGCGATGGAAGTGCGCGCAGGCCGTTCTGCTATCTGGCGGATGCTACTGCGGCTTACTTCAGAGTGCTGCTGCTTGGGGCAGCAAGCGAGGCGTACAACGTTGGAAGCGGAATGGAATGCTCAGTGCTGGAGCTGGCGGAAATCCTGTGCAGGTTGTTTCCAGAACAGGGTTGCAAGGTGGTGAGGCAGATGCGATCGAGTGGAGATCAATATTTGCCAAGTTCCGTGCAGCGATTTGAACTGGATCTATCGAAAATTCGTGCGCTTGGATGGGAAGCGACAACCAGTATCGAAGAGGGCTTCAGGCGAACGGTGGAGAGCTACCGATAGCGCCAACTTTTTTGGCAGGAGAGTACCCCTCCCCCCCCCCGATGGCTCCCTTTGTTTTCATAGTCTTAGCGGAAAGTAGTCGCCCAAATATTAGAAAACAAACAACTTAGTTATTAAATTGAGGCAATCAAAGGACTTAGCTTGTTGCGGCGGTCGTCAGCAAGAATATTTAAGGACGGGCACGGGGTCTTAAAACTGCGGTTTCGCTCATCCAATGCTCGCATAAATGGGACTAATCATCTGCAAGGTGAGAGCTATTTCCTGACGGACCAGCCTTCGCGGAAAGAGACGTTCTTGTGGCCGAAGAAGCCGAAGATGATGGTGATGCAGGTCATGATTGCTCCGGCGATGTATGAGGCGAGTTCCGGCCGGAAGAGGACGTGCTGGAGGACGGGAACGAGGATGGGCATACCAGCGAGGGCGATCAGCATGGTTGAGCCATAGACCCCGACACAGCG
>DATNFD010000145.1:0-33938 GCA_035606555.1 Occallatibacter sp. | reverse complement strand
AAACAATGCCCGTAGATCAGCCGGGCATCGGAGTGTCAGGCGCGAGCAGCCAACCCGCTCAAACTCTTGCCAGACCTGATGACACCCCTGCACCTGGACCGGGAGAAACGAGGGAGGAAACCGTTCCTAAGGAAGCGAGACCCGAATCTATACCCAGCGCCGGCACTCCTGCGGTTGTGGCTGCGCCTCTGGTGCGAGATGATGCTCAGCCGGTAGCCGGTGACAGTTCAGGTGCGGCGCTCGACATCCCGAACGAGGCGGCAAGATTGCGCGTTGAGACACAGGAAGTGCTGGTGCCGGTGGTGGTCCGCGATAAAACGGGACACGCTGTCGGCAATCTGACCAGAGATGATTTCAAGGTCTTCGATCAGGGAAAGCCCAGAGCGATCGCAGGATTCAATATCGTCGAGCCCGCAAAAGCTCAGCGCCGAGAGAAGAATGGTGAACCCGCCTTGCCCACTGACCAACTCGACGGAACTGGAGTGAATCCCGGAGCCCTAAATCGCTTCATCGTATTCCTCTTCGATGACCGCCACGTTTCGAACTCCGACCTGGCGATTGCCCAGAAAGCTGCGACGCGCATGATGGACGCCCCTCTCGCGCCCACAGACTTCGCAGCAGTGCTGTCGCTGACTGGCGCCAACTCAGGCATCACTCAAGATCGCACTCTGCTTACGCGGGCGATCATGAAGGTGAGCGTTCATCAGGCTGCACAACATGGAAATGAAGATTGCCCCGACCTCGACTACTACTCGGCAGACAAGATCATCCATCAGCATGATTCGATCGAGTTTCAACTTGCGGTGCTCAAAGCGAAGAAGTGCAGCCATCTGAAGATGTTTCAGCCTTCGTCTTCGCAAAATGTGCCCGGCGATGTGAGCGACCCGGGCGATCCGTTTCAGCGCATGGCAATGGCCGCAGCTACCCGTGAGCTTCTGGAAGGTGAGGAGGACGCGCACCAAACGCTTGTCCAGATTGAGGCCGTGATTCGCGCCATGTCGAAGCTCCAGGGACAACGGGTTCTGGTCCTGCTTTCGCCGGGATTCCTGTCACTTGCTCCCGACGCGATTGCATTCAAGTCGCAGGTGCTGAATGAGGCAGCAGGGGCAAATGTCGTGATCAACGCTCTGGACTTGCGCGGGCTGTACGTTGGGAATGTGGACGCGAGCCAGGGCGAGAGCGCCGCGCTCAGCCAGACTTTTGGCGCAACATCATCAGATCATCTTGCAGGCATGCAGGCAGCTGAGAATGCGATGGCTGAATTGTCGAATGGAACTGGCGGGAAGTTCTTCCACAACAGCAACGACCTGCTGGGTGGATTGAAAAGCTTGACGGCGGCGCCGGAGTACATTTACCTGCTCGGGATTTCTCTGCGTGATGTGAAGTCGAACGGTACGTTTCACCAACTAAAAGTGAAGGTGGCCAAGCCTGACCTTGAAGTACAGGCGCGACGCGGATACTTCGCGCCAAAGCACTGATCGAGACTGCGTATAGCGGAAAGAGCAAATGCGATCTTCCTGGCCAAACACCAACGGCGACTGCAGAACAGGTGCAGCCGCCGTTGCTCCCCAGGAAACCTTGATTAAAACGCTGCAACAGTCTGGCGAAGGCTGTAGGAACTCAAGGTCTTGATGTAGTTGCCGCGATCGAATGGCGACACGTCAGGAACCGAGCGCCGGCTCAGGCATCCGCGAGTCTGCGATAGCGATGGAAATTCACGCTTTTCGAGCCAATACTGCAGGTCCGATAGAACGCGGCCGATATGGTCGATACCGTGGATATGAAGCGCCGAACACATCATTGCGACGCTGCTTCCCGCCATGATGCTTTTGATTACGTCTTCTGCCGAGTGAACGCCGCCGGTGATGGCGATGTCGATGTTGAGATGGCCGAAGAGAATCGCCGCCCAATGGAGACGCGGGAGGAGTTCGGACGGCGTGGAGAAATGAAGCGTGGGACGAACTTCAAGGCCCTCGATATCGAAGTCGGGCTGGTAGAACCGGTTGAACAGCACTACTCCAGCTGCTCCGGCATCTTCAAGCTTTGCAGCAAGATGAGGCAAGCTTGTAAAGTTCTGCGAGAGCTTTACCCCGACCGGAACTTTGACCGCCTTGCAGACGCTGGTCACCAATTCGAGGAGCTGGGACTCAAGCTCCGCGGAGGTCTGGCTGCGATCCGTTGCAAGAGCGAACGTGTTGAGCTCAATAGCATCGGCGCCAGCCTGCTCGGATTCCTGAGCGAATCGGACCCAGCCCCCGGTTGTGACGCCGTTGAGGCTGGCCATGATCGGGATGTTCACGGCCTCCTTACAGCGCCGGATGTGATCGAGGTAGACCTCGTGGGACATCCGGTAGTCATTAAGGTCGGGGAGGTAGCCGAGTGACTCGGCAAAGGATTCGGTCCCACGCGAGAGGTCTTCGTCGAGAGCACGGGATTCGAGAGCGAGCTGTTCCTCGAACAATGAGGTGAGTACGATCGCCGATGCGCCGGCATCTTCCATTCGGCGCACATTCTCGATGGATTCGGACAGCGGGGTAGATGAAACAACAATGGGCCCGTTGAGCTTGAGACCCAGGTACTTCGTGGAAACATCAATCATTTTGTTCCTCCGGCAGGCGGGGCTGCCAGTTTCTCTTCAGGCTTCTCTTCGGGCGCAATGTGGGGCGTTTCGCCGCGGCCGGGCATGCCTGCACGCGCAGAGTAGACGCGCCACTGGCGCTCAACATCGTCCTGTGCTTCCTTCAAAAGTTCTGCGGCCACTTCGGGATTGCTGCGCGCGAGCATGGTGTAGCGCGCCTCGCGGTATGCATATTCCTTGAGGCGGATGGAGGGCGCTCGTGAATCGAGTTGGAAGGGATTTTTGCCTTCGTGGCGCAGGTTCGGGTTGTAGCGCATGAGCGGCCAGTAGCCGGACTGCACGGCGAGTTTCTGCTGCTCGAGTCCGTGCACCAGATCGTAACCGTGAGCAATGCAACTGGAGTAGGCGATGATGATGGACGGACCTTCGTGTGCTTCGGCTTCCTGGAAGGCCTTGATGACGTGGCTGTCGCTGCCGCCGAGAGCCACCTGGGCGACGTAGACCGAACCATAGCTGACGGCTTCCATGGCGAGATCTTTGCGGCTGACCATCTTGCCGCTGGCGGCAAACTTGGCAACGGCACCCCGGGGAGTGGCCTTGGAAGACTGACCGCCGGTGTTGGAGTAAACCTCAGTGTCAAGGACGAGGACATTCACATTCTTGCCCGAACCGAGGACGTGGTCGAGGCCGCCAAAGCCGATGTCGAAGGCCCAGCCGTCACCGCCGAGAATCCAGACGCTCTTACGCACGAGAGTGTCGGCAATGGCGATAAGGTTGCGAGCGTCGGAGGAGTCGATGCCGGCGAGCTTGGCCTTGAGTATCTTGACTCTTTCGCGTTGCGTTTCGATTTCGGGTTCTGTTTTCTGGGTTGCGTGGACGATTTCGGCAGCGAGTTCGGGGCCGATTGCCGACGCAAGGCGTGTCACGAGAGTCTCGGCGAACACCTTCTGCTGATCGAGCGCAGTACGCATACCGAAGCCGAATTCCGCGTTGTCTTCGAACAGCGAGTTGGCCCATGTCGGTCCGCGACCGGAACAGTTTTTGCTGTACGGAGTGGTGGGCAGGTTGCCGCCATAGATGGAGGAACAGCCCGTGGCGTTAGCAATGTAGAGGCGATCGCCGAAGAGTTGCGTGAGCAGCTTGATATAGGGCGTTTCGCCGCAACCCGCGCAGGCGCCTGAGAACTCGAAGAGCGGCTGAAGGAGTTGCAAATCCTTCACCTGCGAGTGCGACAGCTTTGTGCGGTCAACTTCGGGAAGGTTCAGGAAATACTCCCAGTTCTCGCGCTCGGCTTCGCGAACAGGAGCCTGCGCAACCATGTTGATGGCCTTATGGCTGGTATCGCTCTTGCTCTTTACGGGGCAGACGTCAACGCAGACAGCGCATCCCGTGCAGTCTTCTGGCGCGACCTGGAGCGTGTAGCGGCCGGCCTCCATTCCCTTCCACTTCGGCTTGGCCCACTTGAAGGTTGCGGGAGCCTTATCGTTGAGTTCGGGCGAGTAAACCTTGGCGCGGATCACGGCGTGCGGACAGACCATGACGCACTTGCCGCACTGAATGCAGAGGTCCTTGTCCCACTCGGGGATGAACTGAGCGATATTGCGCTTCTCCCACTGCGCTGTGGCGGTCGGGAAGGTGCCGCCCGCGGGGATAGCGCTGACGGGGAGCAGATCGCCGCGACCTGCTGCGATTTCGCCGAGAACGTTGCGAACGAACTCCGGCGCGGCAGGAGAGATGGAGGGGATCAGATCGAACTCGGAAGAAGGCGCGGAGGGGAGCTCAACCTTGTGGAGATGAGCAAGCGCCGCATCCACTGCGGCGAAGTTCTTGTTAACGACAGCTTCACCGCGTTTGCCGTAGGTCTTCTTGATGGCTTTCTTGATCTGCTCAATTGCTTCTTCGCGTGGAAGAACGCCGCTGATAGCGAAGAAGCAGGTCTGCATGATCGTGTTGATTCGCGTCCCCATGCCGGCATCCCGAGCTACCTGATAGCCGTCGATCACGTAGAACTCGATTTTCTTGCGAATCATCTCCTGCTGGGTTGATTTGGGCAGCTTCGCCCAGACCTCTTCTGGCGAATAGGGCGAGTTGAGCAGGAAGACGGCGCCGGGCATCGCCGCTTCGAGAACATTGATCTTCTCAAGGACGCTGAAGTTGTGGCACGCGATGAAACTGGCGCGAGTGATCAGGTAGGTGGATCGAATCGGGTTCGGACCGAAGCGAAGGTGGGATGTGGTCATCGAGCCGGATTTCTTCGAGTCATAGACGAAGTAGCCCTGCGCGAAGTTGTCGGTCTGATCGCCGATGATCTTGATGGAGTTTTTGTTGGCCCCTACGGTGCCGTCGGAGCCGAGGCCGTAGAACAGTGCGCGAACGGTCCGCGGATCTTCTGTCGAGAAGTTCGGATCGTAACTGAGGCTCGAATGCGAAATGTCGTCTTCAATACCGATGGTGAAGTGATTTTTCGGAGTGGATTTCGAGATCTCGTCGAAGATACCCTTGACCATGGCGGGGGTGAATTCCTTGGAGGAGAGGCCGTAGCGGCCGCCGACGACTGTCGGCATCGCGGCGAACGGCAACTTGTCTCGGAATTCAGCGAGAACGGTAACGATGTCCTGGTAGAGCGGCTCGCCGGCCGCTCCTGGTTCCTTGCAGCGGTCGAGAACGGCGATGGACTTGACCGTCGCCGGTAGGGCGGCGATGAAGGCCGCAGTGTCGAAGGGGCGGAAGAGACGCACCTTGACCAGGCCGATCTTCTCGCCCTGCTTGGTCAGGACGTCGACGGCTTCTTCAGCGGCATCTGCACCGGAGCCCATCATGATGATGACGCGCTCCGCATCGGCTGCACCATAGTAGTCGAAGAGATGATAGGCGCGACCGGTAGCCGCGGCGAAGCGGTTCATCACCGACTGGACGATGCTGGGTACGGCTGCATGGAAAGGCGTGCACGCCTCGCGTGCCTGGAAGAAGACGTCGGGGTTTTGTGCGGAACCGCGCAGGACCGGACGATCGGAGCTGAGCGCGTTCTGACGGAACTGGATGATGTATTTGTCATCGAGCAGGGCGAGGATGGTTTCGTCGCCGATAGGAAAGATTTTTCCTACTTCGTGCGAAGTGCGGAATCCGTCGAAGAAATGAATAAAGGGAACGCGCGACTCCAGTGTCGCGATCTGAGCAACGAGGGCGAGATCGTGGGCTTCCTGCACGGAGTTGGACGAGAGCATTGCCCAACCTGTAGAGCGGCAAGCCATAACGTCAGAGTGGTCGCCGAAGATCGAGAGAGCGTGCGTGGCGAGTGTGCGGGCTGTGACATGCATCGTCGCCGGGGTCAGTTCGCCGGCGATCTTATACATATTGGGAATCATGAGGAGCAGGCCCTGGGAAGCCGTGAATGTAGTGCCGAATGCACCGGCCTGCAATGCTCCGTGAAGCGCGCCAGCGGCGCCGCCTTCGCTCTGGAGCTCTTCAACGATGGGCAGAGCGCCCCAGATGTTTTTCTTCCCTTCCGAGCGCCACTGGTCAGCCCACTCAGCCATTGGTGACGAAGGGGTGATTGGGTAAATTGCGACGACTTCGGAGAGACGATAGGCTACTGAAGCCGCAGCCTCATTCCCATCCAGGATGACCATCTTCTTATCACTCATTCGCTATGCCTCTTGTGGCGAAACTACTTATTTCAAGTTCCGCGCGATTCTAGAAAAACTCGCCGATCCGCAGCTGCTCGAAAGAGCGTAAGAACTTCTTCTTGGCGAACCACTTGAGTGGTTTCGCGAGGGAGCGATCTGCGGAAGAAAAACCGCTACGAGGAGTCTCTGCTTTGAGGCGTTTAGCGGCTGTGATGAGAGACACAGGGAGGCCGGCAGATACCACAATATGGAAACTTCTTTCGATAGGCGCAATGATCTGTCGATCAGGTCGCGGATTCCTCCCAAACAGAGTCGACGAGGTCAAATTCAGCGTCGCCGGCGAGCCATTTCGAACTCAGGAATCCTGAGGTTTTGGCTTGCGGCCGGGCCGACGCACTGATCCAGGCTTCTTTTCTACCTTCGCATCATCAAGCAAACGGCCGATTTCGTCGAATGCGGGCGTGGGCCCAGTCCAGCGAAGCTCGTCCACTTTTTTGAACAGAGGGATGTCGGTTTTGAGCGTGGCCAGGGTGCGGAAAAGCAGCGCCTTCTTGCGATCCCGTTCCAGCGTGTCAGCGAGAGTGGCGGCGCTTGCAACGTTCAGATGCCAATCGCGGCAGGACACAGGGATGGATTCAATGTGGCCGAATTTGGCGAGCACGGTGGCGGTCGATTTGGCGCCCCAGCCGGGCAGGCCGGGATAGCCATCGGCAGAATCGCCAACGAGGGCGAGGTAATCGGGGATGGAGACAGGCGGGACGCCAAATTTGGCGATGACCCCTGCTTCGTCGATGATCTGGTTCGTGCGCCGAACCAGCTGAACGATGCGGGTTTCAGTGACGGATTGGGCAAGATCTTTATCCGGCGTGCAGATCACCACCTGCTCGACAGATGGATTCTTCCCCGCGAGAGCGGCGCCGGAGGCCAATGCGTCATCGGCTTCGAACTCGACCATGGGCCAGACGAGGATACCTGCGGCGGCGAGAACCTCTTCAAGGATTGGAAATTGTGACAGGAGATCGGGTTCAACGCCTTCACCGGTCTTGTACCCAGGCCAGAGATCATTCCGGAACGACTCAATGACGTGGTCTGTGGCCACCGCGATATGCGTCACACCTTCGCGCATCATGGCCAGCATGGATGTGAGCACGCCACGCACCGCGCCGACTTCCCTGCCTTTGGCATCGCGGGCTTTAGGCATCGCAAAGTAGTGCCGGAACAACTCGTAGGTGCCGTCAACCAGATAGACTTTCAATCACGGATCTCCGCACTCACCTTATCGAAGCGGCGACAACCAGATCAACTACGCAGGTCTGCATCAAAAAGGATGGGGCCACTCGATCGGCTGAGGCCCGGACGAAGCTGCATATGCAACAGGCGCACAAAACGAACCCTGCGTCGGGAGCAACGAGAGCCGACCTCGAGAGGCATATTGCTGGAATAGCAGGCCAGATCCGAAGGCCGATTGAGGGCATTTTTGGTCCGGATTCGGTGAGCTGGCGGATCAACCGCGAATCGGCTCTGTTTCTTGGTGCTGGACGCGCCGCGCTACTGCAGCTTGCGCATCCGTGGGTGGCGGCGGCACTCGATCAGCACTCCTCTCTCATGGGAAAACCCATCGTTCGATTTCACAATACGTTCCGAATGGTATTCACGATGATCTTCGGCGCGTCCGAACAGGCGTTTACCGCCGCACGCGCTCTATACCAGTTGCATACGAAAATTACTGGCCAGGTTCCCAAGGATGTAGCTGGCTATGCAAAGGGGTCCCGCTATGAGGCGCTGCAGGTGCCCGCACTCAAATGGGTTTATGCGACGTTAATCGAGAGCGCAGTGATTGCCTATCAAGCGGTATTACCCCCGCTGAGCAGCGGCGAATGCGCGCGCTACTATGCGGAATCAAAAGTGCTGGCGGGCCTGTTCGGATTGCCTGCTGCTGCACTTCCAGAGGACTGGGGCGGGTTCAAGGCGTATGTTGCGGAGATGTTCGGATCACAGGCGCTTGGTGTAAGCGAGCGTGCTCGATACATGGGGCAAACTATCATGACCGGAGCTGGCTCGTGGATTCATATTCCGCGCTGGTATCAGGCGCTGACGGCGGAGTGGCTGCCGCAGCGATTCCGCGAGGAGTTCGCCTTCTCTTTTGGGCCCGACGAACACGGTTCCGCAGAACAAGCGCATCGATGGCTTCCCCGCATTTATCCGAAGATGCCGGATGCGGTTCGCTTTGTAGGGCCATACCAGGAGGCGCAGGAGCGGCTTCGAGGGCGCGGCACTGGATTTGTGGCACGTCGGAGCAATACCTTCTGGATTGGTCAGGCCAAAATGCCCTTCGCTCGGTAGAGCCGGCTTTGTAAATTGAGCGGCATGTGATTCCACCAGACCGGTGATGGGCAGGCTGTCCCGTCTATACTCACTTGGCGGCAACCTAAAGACGGTGGGCCTCCGCGGAGACGAGTCGATCCGAAAGAAGATGAAGAATCCGGTACAAATCGCCTATCTCCTCTTTGCCATTCTGATGGCAATGATTGCATGGCTGAACCTGAGCACATTCTTGCTGACGGTCTTGTTTGGCTATCTTGCATTGCAGGTGTTCAGTTTTCGCCGGAACAAGGTGCTTAGTATCACCCTCTATCTGGTGGCCGTGGTTGTGATCGGCGCGGGGCTACTCTACTTCGGAAAACTCGCCTACCGCACATTTCCGAAGATTGCAGACGCTGCAATCCCCGCCATGGTTGAATTCGCCGAACAGAACGGGGTTGATCTGCCATTCACTGATTACGCGAGCCTGAAGACCTCGGCGCTGGAGGAAGCCAAAGAAGGTGTAGCCACAATTGGGAGATACGCAACCATCGCGTCATTTCAGACAGTGCAATTGCTGGCCGGGTTGGTCGTTGCACTCAGCATATTCATCAATTCTTCGTGGACTGCGGCGAAGAGTGTTCCCAAAGAGAGTATCTACAGCCAAATCACACAGGAACTCGGGGCACGCTTCGGGAATGTCTATCAGAGTTTTGCGAAAGTGATGGGAGCGCAAATCGTGATTGCCGCGATCAACACCGTCCTAACCTCAATATTCATCGTATTGAGCAGATATCCCTATGCTGCCTTGCTGCTCTGCCTCGTCTTCCTGTGCGGACTGCTTCCGATTGTCGGTAACCTGATCAGCAATACCGTAATTGTCGGAGTCGGATTTACCATGTCGCCCAAGCTGGGGCTCGTGGCGCTGATTTTCCTGATTGTCATTCACAAGCTCGAGTATTTTCTCAACAGCAAGATCGTTGGAAAGCGCATCGACAGTCCAATGTGGCTGACGCTGATCGGTCTTCTATTGGGAGAACGGCTGATGGGTATTGCGGGCATGATTCTGGCACCCGTTGCTCTGCAATACATCAAGCTCGAAGCGTCAGCATACCCGCCACTGCGCAAAGATCCTGACTCAGCTGAACCGTGATCGTTGAACGGAAAGCAGCAGACCTACTGCATGATGCCGGTCGTAATGGTGCTGGCGATCGAGATGAAGGTATGATTCACCTGCTGCGCGACAGCCGATTCGCCGGCAACGGTTCCGAGTGCGATCACAGTGAACGCAAGAGCGTACTCCGTGAGGCCCTGACCGTCTTCGCGGCTCAACGCGGATTGTGCAGCCAGATACACCTTGAGAAAGAGATTGTTCATCGTGCTTTTCTCCCACTCTGTCGTCGCGCTTTCTGAGGTTGTAGCGGCGCCAGTGCCCTGCACCTATTACTAAACGCTAGTTGGTAACCTGCGTGTAGATGCCGGGGGGCCATAGACCTTCGTGCGAGCGTGACACGGATGGACATAGGGCGGATTGGACCTTAGGAGTGCCCGCTGGACGAGGTGGATACCCCGATCCCTAAAGCGAGGTACCGGGACACGCGGCTTACAAGAGTTCGCGATCGTGTCCCAGTTTCTCAAAAGCTAAAGATGCGGATCCAGATTCTGTCTTAGTCGTAGTATTCGAGGCCGAGGTGGGTAATAAGGTCGGCGCCCATAATGTGGCGCAGGGTGTTTTTCAGCTTCATGGACTGGATGAAAAGGTCGTGCTCCGGGTACAGGCCGGCGGCGGTCTGAGGCGACTTGAGATAGAAGCTCAGCCACTCCTGGATGCCAAGGTGCTTGAGAGACGGCGTACGCTGGGCGAGATCGAGGAACAGAACCAGATCAAGCGCGATGGGTGCGGCGAGGATGGAATCACGACAAAGAAAGTCGACTTTGATCTGCATCGGGTACCCGAGCCATCCGAAGATGTCAATGTTGTCCCAGCCTTCCTTGTTGTCACCGCGCGGTGGGTAGTAGTTGATCCGAACCTTGTGGAAGATGTTCTTATAGAGGTCGGGGTAGAGCTCGGGCTGGAAGATGTACTCGAGTGACCCGAGCTTCGATTCCTCTTTGGTCTTGAAGGACTCGGGATCGTCGAGAACCTCGCCGTCGCGATTGCCGAGAATATTGGTGGAGTACCAGCCGGACACGCCGAGCAGGCGAGCTTTGAAGGCCGGCGCGAGAACCGTCTTCATGAATGTCTGGCCGGTTTTGAAGTCCTTGCCGCAGATGGGAGCGCCGTTCTTCTTCGAGAGCTCAATCATCGCCGGGCAGTCAACCGTGAGGTTCGGTGCGCCGTTGGCAAATGGTACGCCTTCTGTGAGAGCCGCGTAGGCGTAGATTTGCGAAGGCGCGATACCGGGATCGTTTGATTCGAGGCCTTTCTCGAAGGCTGCGATGGACTCATGAACAGCTGTGGGCTCGAGGAAGATTTCGGTGGATCCACACCAGATCATGACAACACGATCGACGGTCTTTCTGAAATTCTGGATGTCGGCGCGGACCTGGTCGGCAAGGTCTTTCTTGTTCTTCCCCTTCTTGACGTGCGTTCCGTGCAGGCGCTTGACGTAGTACTGATCGAATACCGCAGGGAGAGGCTTGATGGTTTCGAGATAGGGCTTGAGCTGCTCAAGGGTTTCTTTCTCGAGGACCTTGGCGTGCGCGGCGCTCTCGTAGACGTTGTCTGCAAAGATGTCCCAGCCGGTGAAGACGATGTCATTCAGATCGGCAAGTGGGACGAAGTCTTTTACGAGGGGCGATTTGTTGTCAGTACGCTTACCGAGGCGGATGGTCCCCATCTGCGTAAGTGATCCGATAGGCTTAGCGAGTCCGCGGCGCACGGCTTCAACGCCGGCAATCATCGTGGTGGCGACGGCGCCGAGTCCGACGACCATGATGCCGAGTTTGCCCTTTGCGGGGGATGGCTGTTCAACATTAGCGGTCTTCGAGCCGCTCTGATCTGTAGTGCTCATTCTTCTTTATCCAACCTTCCTTGATGAATTGATTCAGTTGAAATCGGACAGACGAATCAGTGTACGCCTGCGGGACCGGCCTTATTCCAGGCCCAAGTTCAGGCTTGGTTGGTCTGACGAACACGATTGATATGTGTCCAGAGAAACCAGGCGATTGCGATAAGGAGACCCAGTTCGACAACCAGATGGAAACGATGGAACCACTCGTGGAAACGGGGGTCGGTTTCCCATGCCTGCCCGAGGCGCATTCCAACGTATGCGAGGACGTAGCACCATGGCCAGGATCCAATGAACGTGTAGATGTGGAAGCGCAGTTGCGACATTCTGGCCACACCTGCCGGGAACGCGATGAAGGTGCGGACAACAGGAAGAAGGCGGCCAAGAAGGACGGTGATGCCGCCATGCTTCTCGAAGAACCGGGTGATCCGGTCGAGGTCGTGCGGGCTCATCAGCACCCAGCGCCCATAGCGAAGCACGAGAGGACGACCGCCCAAGGCGCCAATCCAGTAAGCAACGATAGAGCCGAGATTGCAGCCGATGGCGCCCGCCGTAGCAGCCCAGATGAGATTGAATCGACCGGTGTGCACGAGGTAACCGGCGAACGGCATGATGATTTCAGAGGGGAGCGGAATGCAAGCCGATTCGATGCCCATCAGGGCGGCGATTCCGGCGTATCCCAATGAGCCGATGACATGAGTTACAAACTGGACGATGAGGGGCAGAATGCGCTCGGTCATGGGCTTGTTCAGTATATAGGTTGTGCGCCGGGCGGGACCCCATGGTGCTGCTAGGATTGAGTTGATTTATCAACGTCCGCGAGGTGTTTGACTTGGCTGATTTTCCTCCTGTCCCCTTAACGCTTGAAGGCTCTGCTCTGCTGCATCAGTTTTTCCGGTTCGACTGGAAGGCGTGGAGGGAGACACCTGCGTCAGAACGAAAGAAAATCACGGAAGAGTTTGAAACTCTGCTGCGAAGTCTGGAACGCTTGTCGGTCACCGAGGGGTTGCAGATGGGAAAGGGCGCGCAGCATTGGCCGGTCCGCACAGCCCTCTTCTCGCAGCTCGGACACAAGGGCGATCTGATCCTCGTTCATTTTCGCGATTCCTTTGAGGCGCTGAACCAGGTGGAGCTGGACATGGCGCAGACGCGGATCTCGGAGTTTCTGACGCCGACCCACTCGTATGTCTCGGTAGTAGAGCTGGGACTGTACGAATCGACGCGGAAGACGTATGAGGCTGCCGCATCGAAGGGAGCGGAACCGTTCTCGCCGGAGTGGAATACGGAGGTAGAGGCTTCCATGAAGCGCGGAGCCGAAGCCATGAAGTCGCGCCTCTTCCCTTCCGTTCCGGATGCGAAGTATCTGTGCTTTTATCCAATGGATCGCAAACGCGGCGAGCAGGTGAACTGGTACACAGTCCCGTTTGCGGATCGGCAGAGAATGATGCACGAGCATGGGATGATCGGACGGCGATATGGCGACGTGGTGAAGCAGATCATCTCCGGCTCGATCGGAATGGATGACTGGGAGTGGGGCGTAGATCTGTTCGCCGATGACCCGGTGGTGTTCAAAAAGCTTATCTACGAGATGCGGTTCGATGAAGTGAGCGCGGTGTATGCGCTCTTCGGGCAGTTCTATCTTGCGCTGAGACTGCCGGTGGAGAGGCTGGGGAGTTGGCTGGACGGGAAGCTCTAAACTCGGCGCGATGAAAATCGCTTGATGCTGTACGCGATCGGCAGTCCGACGACTACCATGTGAGTGCACACGCCCTTCAGCAAATCCTGAAGCGCGTACGGGCCGTGGCTATGAAGTGCGGACATGGGCAGGATGATCAGCCGCATGAAATCGTCGACGGCAGCACCGAAGAATAGTCCGCAGATGAGCCAGCTCTCCCTTAGAAAGGCAAGCCTGCGGCTTGCGGCGTAATAGATTGCAGCGGCCGAGAGGGCGATGAAGTAGTGAAGCGCCACGCCGAGGATGTACGTTCCCGCTCCGCCGCTGAATGCTTGTCGTCCCAGCACGCCGCCGGCAATCACGAGGGGAATATCCCATCCAAAGAAAATGCATGCCTGCAACAGATCAAGCGTGCCTGCGACAAGTCCTCCGACACTGACGGCTAACACAGCGCTCCCCTTTCTCGTTGTTTCCGGTGCAAGAACATCCGTCACTGATTACCTCATTCTGTGCCCCAGTAAGAAATTTCCGCAGTGCGCGGTTGTTTTGCAGCGGGACACTTGCCGGACGATAGTCGACTGATCGAGAAAAGTCCTGAATCCGTTCTGAATCGCCCTGAAAAGTTCTGAAAAGCTGGCAATCGCGTTTCGACTACGCCGCGTTGCTACAATCTGGAAACGCTTGTTACGTGGCGAGCAAAGCCGCAAATACCAATGGAACGCCAAACTAAAACCAAGCTCCGCGTCGGGGAGTGGTGCGTCGACCCTGATTCGTGCACGATCACTCGGAGTAATGAGACGAGCCGGCTGGAGTTGCGTTCGATGCGGCTCTTGATGTGCCTGGCAGAGCATCGCGGCCAGGTGGTCACCATCGACGACCTCATTACTGGCATCTGGGGCGGAGTGTCAGTGTCGCCCGACTCCGTTTATCAGGCGATCACGACGCTCCGTCGACAGCTCGGTGATGATCCGCGCAAGCCCGTTTATATCGAGACGGTGCCGCGGCTGGGATACCGGCTGATTGCGGAAACCGCTCCATGGCTGGATGAGAAATCTAAGAACGAAAATAGTGAGCCGAAAGCAGAGGGAGCGGGGTCCGAAGCTGGAACCACTACGAAGCGTTCGGGCGCGAGGCGCACTGTCTGGGCAGGAACTGCTTTGACCGTCCTGATCTGTCTGGCGATTGCATTGCATTCGAAATTCTCACTCGGCCATCGAACTGCCGCAACGCACGCCGTGCCTATCGCAACGGTGGGCGTCTTGCCGTTCTCTGATTTGACCGAAGGCATGCGGGACGAGGAATTCGCGGACGGGATGACGGAAGAGATCATCGACAAGCTCAGCAAGGTGTCCGGTGTGCAGGTGCCGTCTGCCACAGCTTCGTTCTACTACAAGGGAAAGAACCTTCCGGTTTCCCAGATCGCACGGGGGCTGAACGTGCAATACCTGCTCGATGGCAGCGTGCGAAAGGCGAGTGGGCGGGTGCGCATCGCCGCCCGACTTGTGCGCGCTGACAATAGCTATGTGATCTGGACCAACACCTATGACCGCCCAGTGAGCGATCTGATCACCGTGCAAGACGACATCGCGGGCGAGGTCGTGAAGGCCCTGCAATCTACCGTCGTACCGCAAGGACGCAACCAATTTGGTCAGGAGTGATTCCGATGCCTGCAGCAAAGGAAAAGAAGAAAGACACCACGAAGGTCGCCAGCAAAGTAGCAAAGGACCGCGGGAAGACCGCGAAGGTCCGAAGCAAGCAGTTGGGTGGGGACCTGGCGCCGGCGCGGGTTGCAGCGATTCTGAAGGCGCTGGATGAGGCCTATCCGAACGCGGTTTGTGCGTTGACCCATCGGACGCCGTGGGAGTTGCTGGTTGCGACGATCTTGTCGGCACAGTGTACCGATGTCCGGGTGAACATGGTGACTCCGGAGCTCTTCAGGCGCTTTTCTACTCCGCAGGCCATGGCCAAAGCGGAGATTCCGGAGCTGATAGAGATTATTCGGACGACAGGGTTCTTCAACAACAAGGCGAAATCGATCAAAGGCGCGGCACAGGCCATTGTGGAGCGATTCGGCGGGAAGGTTCCCGAGACCCTGGCGGAGCTAATCACGGTTCCGGGAGCAGCGCGGAAGACGGCCAACGTGGTGCTGGGCGTGAGCTACGGCAAGGCCGAGGGCGTGGTGGTAGATACCCACGTGTTTCGAATTTCACGGCGGCTGGACCTGACGAAGTCCGATACGGCCGAGAAGGTGGAGCAGGATCTGATGAAGATCCTTCCACACGATCGCTGGATCAGCTATTCGCACCAGGTGATCCATCACGGGCGGCAGGTGTGCATCGCGCGCGCTCCCAAGTGCAAGGAGTGCAACCTGGAGACGCTGTGCAAGTCGGAAGATAAGACGTGGTGGAGCTGAAAAACCAGGGCCCAGGAACTAGACTTCCACCGCCCCGCCTTGAAGTAATTCTCGTCTTCCCAGGTGCCCAAAAGCGAGGCACCTGGGGCACCCGGCTCGCTGCATAGAGAGAGTGTAAAAGATTTTCAGAACTGGCTGAGCACCGCGGTGATCAGGCCTGGGATGTCATGCGGATTGGCTTCGGCCGATGGAGGCCAGCCGTGCCCGCGAAGCGTGCCGCTCGTGACCGGGCCGATGGAAATCGCTCTCACCCCGGCAAAGGGGAAGGCGATTCCGGCGGCGCTGGCGACCTTCGCCAGGTGACTGACGCTGGAAGAGCTGGTGAAGGTGGCGGCGTCGATGCGCGAGGCCAGGGCTGCGCGGAGTTTGGCGGGGGCGTCTTGCGGGATGGCGTTCTGGTATGCGTCGACGACATCGACAACAGCGCCGGTGGCGCGAAGCGTGTCGGGGATAAGATCGCGAGCGATGGCGGCACGCGCAAGAAGAACACGCTGGCCCGCAGCAAGATCGGCGAGAGACTCGATCAGGCTTTCCGCAATGTATTCCTTCGGCGTCAGCGAGACCATGAAGCCGGCCCGCCGGGCAGCTTCGGCACTGGCCTTGCCTACAGCCGCAATTTGCGGTTTCGGGCCGGTGAAGACAATCCCGCACGTGGCGCTGCGGTCGGCGAGCGACTGTACGGCGTTGGCGCTCGTGAGAACGAGCCAGTCGTAGGTATTCAGATTGCGGAGCGCGACGTCGAGAGGATCGAAGCTGGCTGGAGGCTGAATTTCAAGCACGGGAACCTCGACGGGTTCGGCTCCGGCGGCGCGCAGGCCTTCACTGAGGTTGCCGGCCTGATGGGCGGCGCGGGTAACGAGGATGCGCTTGTGGGCGAGGGGTGGGGAGGTCGATGCGGCCATCAGGATCTAGTCAATTGCAGTCGTTACGGCACGACAGAAGTCGTGCAAAGTAACCTGTTCGCTGTTCAATTGGAGGTTGCAGTTGCTCACGCGGAAGCTCCGGCGGAAGGTTCGGCCGCAGTTTCGAGAAGCGCTGCAGCTCCGGCCTTTATGAGCTTGTTAGCAATGAGCTGGCCAAGGGCGAGAGGGCCCATATCGGCTCGACGGGTCTCATGATGAGCGCGGATGGCTCGGCCAGACTTGGGATCGGCGACGACTCCGAAGATCTCCTGCCACTCGCCTGATTCATTCTGAGGCGCCACGCGGCAGTGGATGCCGATGGGAACCTGACAACCGCCACCCAATGCCGCGAGAGCGGCGCGTTCAGCGGTTACGGCATAGCATGTGGCAGCATCATCGAGGAAGGCGATTGCAGCGAGTGTGGCGTGGTCATCCTTGCGGGTTTCTATACCGAGCGAGCCCTGCCCTGCGGCAGGACAGAAATGATGCGGTTCGAATCTCTCCCGAACCCATTCGGCTTTCTCAAGACGATCGAGACCGGCGGCGGCAAGCAGGATGGCATCAACCTGGCCCTCTTCGAGTTTCCGGAGGCGCGTGTCCACGTTGCCGCGAAATTCAACGGGTTTGATATCGGGTCGCAGGGCGAGAAGCTGCGCGCGACGCCGCTGGCTGCTGGTGCCCACGACGGCTCCATGCGGGAGAGCATGCAGGCTGTGGTACTTGATCGAAACAAGAACGTCGCGGGGGTCGACGCGCTTTGGAGTCGCTGCGAGACGGAAAGGCTCCGGCAGTTCCGTCGGCAGGTCTTTGAGAGAGTGGACGGCAAGATCGACGCGGCCGTCGGCGAGGGCTTCTTCGATCTCCTTCGTGAACATTCCCTTGGAGCCGACCTGGGCGAACGTGACTTCCTGAAGGCGGTCGCCCGTGGTCTTGATGATTTCAATCTGGACACTGTACCCGTGTTGACGCAGGAGGGCCGCGATGTGGTTCGCCTGCCATAAGGCGAGTTGCGATCCGCGACTGCCGATGCGCAGGTTCATTTGCCTCCTACGGCGCTGGTTTCGCTTTTGCGAGGGGAATCCATAGAGGTTTTCTTTTCAGGCTTAGTAATGGGAACAACCAAGCCCTGAGGTTCGTCCGGTTCGGCTGCGGAGGGCAAGGACCATGTGTCGCAGAGGGCCTCGACGCGGGTTGAGTCGTTTTCGCGCGCAGCCTGCTTCAGAGCCTGCATGGGCGGGTGAAGGAACTTATTCACGATGCCGCGGGTGAGAGCCTCGACAGCTGCAAGTTGCTCCTCCGTGAGTGCCCCGAGCTTGGCATGCATGCGCTTCAGCTCGTTGGCGCGAATCTCCTCAGCCTGGCGTTGGAGGCTGACGATTGCTGGAGCAACGTTGACGGCGCGGCGGCGCTGGTGGAAGCGATCGACCTCGGCTTCGACAAGAGCCTCGGCATCGCCCGCCTGCGACTTCCGCTCGGCAATGTGGGAGGCCGCTACCTGCTGAAGGTCATCAATGTCGTAAACGAAGATGCCTTCGATCTTATTCATCGCCGGATCGACGTCGCGCGGAACAGCAATGTCGATAAAAAACATGGGCCGATTGCGGCGGCGATGCATGAACTGCTGGCCGTGCTCGGGGCGGAAGATATGGTGCGGAGCTCCCGTAGAGCTGATCACGATGTCGGCTTCGGTGGTGGTCTCGTAGAGCTTATCGAAAGGAATGACCCGGCCGTCGAAGGGTTCAGCAAGCTGGCGGGCGCGTTCCATTGTGCGATTTGTGACGAGGATCGCGCCTGCTCCCTGCTGAATGAGGTGGCGCGCTGCGAGTTCGCTCATCTTTCCGGCTCCAACGAGGAAGACAGTGCGACCGTTGAGCGAGCCGAAAATCTTGCGCGCGAGGTCGACGGCTACGGAGGCGATGGAGACGGAGTTGGACCCGATTGCAGTCTCAGTGCGAACTTTCTTGGCGGCTGCGAAGGCAGACTGAAGCAGATGCTCGAGCTGGCCGGATACAGTTCCGGCGGCACGGGCCGCGGCGAAAGCCTCTTTGACCTGACCGAGAATCTGCGGTTCGCCAACGACCATCGAGTCGAGACTTGATGCAACCCGGAAGAGGTGACGAACTGCCTGCTGATCGCGGTGCTCGTAAATGTGCGGAGCGAGCTCGGACCTGTCGACCCCAAACTGCGTGTAAAGAAAATTCTTGATATCGGTTTCGGGAGAGTCGAGAGCCGCGAGTAGCTCGACGCGATTACAGGTGGAAACGATCATGCACTCGGTGACGCCGGGCTGGGCGGAGAGGGAGCGAACGGTATCGGGAAGATCCTCACGCGAGATAGCGATGCGCTCGCGCAAGGAGATCGGCGCCGTTTTGTGATTAACCCCGATAAGTACGAGCTGGCTCATGGGGCACCGAACCTGTGGACGCGGCTGACAATGTTGGCAGCCCAGACGCAGATCATGAAGATGAGCACAGCACCTGAGAAATAGGCAGCTTTACGGCCACGGAGTCCGGCTGTCCAGCGAAGAAAAATGAGAAGGACGTAGAGGCCCCACATCACGAAAGAGGCAAGGACTTTGGGATCAAGGAAGTAGGCGGCTCCGAGGGAGGTCTCCTGAACGAGCACGGCACCAAGAATCAGGCCGACCGTCATGCACGGAAAACCAAAGAGGAGCATGGCGTTCGCAAGGCGCTCAAGCGTGTCGAGTGGGGGCAGCCAGTCGGCTGCGGAGCGGCCCGTGTCACTAAGATTCTTTATTTTTGATTTGAGACGGCGCTCGAGTGCCAGGTAAAGCAGGGACGCTAAAAGACTGAAACCCAGCGCTGCATAGGCGCACAACAGCGCTGCAATATGGGCGATCAGCCAGCTTGTGCGGACACCCTGGGACGGGAAAGCGTAACCTTGAACTCCAAGGGAAGGAACAAAGACGAGGAAAAACGTGATTGGGAGCGCAAAGACGCCGAGCGATATTGCGTCATAAAGCCACCATGCAAGAAAGAACAGGCCAGCCACGGCAAATCCCAGTAACGATTGAACCTCGCGGGCTCCAACCGGGAACAACCGGTGGGCTTGGGCCAGCATTTCTACGGCGGAGACGAGGTGGAAAAAGAAGGCCATGCCTCCGAGATGCACACACCACCTGCGCCCTCTCTCTGACGAGTTGAGCACGGCCGGAAAAATGGTGACACTTGCGGCCGCGTAAAGAATCGTCGCGACTCGGAGCCAGAGCAGATGCATGCCGTACTCAATCTAAGGCCTTAGTACTCAGTATACTGTGATCCAAATCACCATACGGCCAAATGAACCCCAAACGGGACAAAGGCTTAGACCTATGGATCTAAAGAAGCTCAAGGATGATTGGGAATCGCTGGCGAAGTCGGATGCGCTTGGAGCCATTCTGACAGACCAGACTAAGGCCAGCGGGAGATGGCAGCTCGACGAGTTTATGGCCACGGGCGAGGCGGAGATCGCCGCTATGTTGCTGTATCTCGATCAGATCGGCAACCGGCCGGACTATGGCGGGGCCGCACTGGATTTCGGATGCGGAGTTGGGCGGCTGACGCAAGCTCTCGGACGACGGTTTGCTTCGTGCGTGGGAGTGGACATCTCGCAGGAGATGATCGACCAGGCTGAACGCCTGAACAGATATCCGCACTGCCGATACGTGATGAATTCGAGCACTCGACTTCCCTTTTCGAACGAGAGTTTTACGTTCATCTACAGCAATATCGTTCTGCAGCATGTTCCTCCGCAGTTTGCGGAGCTGTACCTGCAGGATTTCGTCCGCATTCTGAAGGCGGGAGGAATTCTGGTCTTCGGTGTGCAAGATTCCTTCGCCATGCCGGACCTGTCCTCCCGGGTGATGCGGATCCGGCAAACTTTGCGCCTCCGCTCGCGGGTCAAGCGGCTGGCAGGAAAGAACCAAGGAGAGATGCTGATGCATTGCCTTCCGGAAGCTGCGGTAAGGCGTGCCCTGGGCGCGGACGCCACGATTATCGATATTCAATGGACGAACACTGCAGCGAAGGACTTCAACGGGAAACTCGAGTACCTGGAGAGGCCCCCACGATCCGGCTATCTCGGCAGGCAGTATTGCGTGCTGAAGAGGGGCTGATAGCACACTGACTCAGAGGCATTGTCTTGCCCCGCCGGATTCAGAATCCGGTGAAAGCGAACTCTGCCGCATCGCCCATAGATAGAACAGGCCCATCCCAAGAAGTGCTGCCGGAGCCATCAGGACGGGGAGGCTCGGAAAGAAAGAATGTGCCAGCCCGCCGAGATGATTTCGATTCAGAACCGTATGGGACAGATCGCCGGTAACGATGAGGGCGGCGAAAGTAAACGCCAAAGCGGCCCAGCGTCTTCGGAGATGACCGGACCAAAGCAGCGCGAATGCCGGAATGCACAGGAGCAGCAGCTTCGTGTCATAGAAGTGATGGTATATGGGCAGTAGCGATAAAGGGATCAAAGCTCCGAGGCCTAACAGTTGCGTCTCCCGCGAACGGGGCGATCGTAGCGCTAGAACTGCCCAGACCAAAAGCAGTAAACCGCCAGCGAGATAGCTGAGCAGGTTATAGAACCTCGGCACGTCGCTGATGCGGCTAAATACGGCCTGGAAGTCGACGAGTTCGGAATCGGGGTCGAGGGGACCGGGATCAGCAGGTCCTCCGGGAGCGGAAAGAATGTCCAGGTGGGAATGAAGCTCGGTGGTCCAGTTGGGAGAGAGATGCCAGACCCAAAGGAACAATGGGAGCGACAGCGCGGCGGTGAACACCGCGATCTGGAGTGATCGTTTGCGCAGGTCCGGGCCGGCAAGCAAAAAAAAGCACCAGATGGGGGCGGCGTCCTGCGGCTTCAAACAAATGCTGAGTGAGAACAGGATTACCCCGAGCCATGGCAGCCGCCCTTTGAGGAGACACCAGGTTCCGATCACGGCCAGACTGATGGCGAGTGCCGAGGGGTTCGAAAGAACGACAACGACCTCGCTGTTGGCGAGCAGCCATGCGATGAGGAGCGCGCTTGCGATAGGGGCCAGATCGCGCGAAAGGTCCCACGCCAGCAGAGCAGAGAGGATAAGCCCGAAGGTGCTTGCCATCATCCACAGAATGGAGGCGGCGCGCCAAGGCATCAGGGCAAATGGCAGAGTGGCGGCGAAAGCGCTGGGAGGGTAAACATAATGCCCCTGAATTTCGCGGTCGACCGCTGCGGCGATGGACGCATCTTCCCCGGCGCGATGAACGGTTCGCAACACATGATCGGGATTGTAAGGATCGAGGCCCGCAAGCAGCGCCCTGGCGGGAAAATAAACCACTCGAAAGTCCTTTGCGGTGCTCGAAGACGGATGAACCATGAGGCTGAAAGCGAGCAGCAGAATTACGCATGCACCAAGAAAGATGACATAGACGCCGTCGTTCTTGGAACGGCGACGGTACGCAGAGGTGGGAATTCCCTGTTCCTGCACAGGATGGACGGGCATGGCATCTCTACTTTTACAGCAGCGGCGGGTGTTCCGGAACAGGAATGGTATCGGATTGATTACGGTGGCGTAGGTGGCGCGATTTGTTCCGGGTTCTGCACAGCGCTGAGGGGTGCGGCGCAAGGTAATCTGTAGGCAATCGTGCAACCCGCTGATCTCCAATCCGCGGCGGCGCCGCCGTCTTCCCTGACCCCTGATTCACCTGAGCCTGAAATCCCAACTGCAACTGCTGGAAAGACCGAGAAGGCGCATGAGCTGACTCCATTCATGAGGCAATGGACAGCGGCCAAGCGGGAGAATCCAGATGCGCTGCTCTTCTTCCGCATGGGAGATTTCTACGAGCTCTTCTATGACGATGCGGTAACTGCCAGCCGCGAACTGCAGCTGACCCTGACGGCGCGGGACCGCGAGCGCCAGGTTCCCATGTGCGGTGTCCCCTATCACTCTGTGGAGACCTACCTGACCCGGCTGCTGCGGCGCGGGTACCGCATTGCAATCTGCGAGCAGATGGAGGACCCGAAGCTCACAAAGAAAATCGTAAAGCGTGAAGTGATCCGGGTGCTCTCGCCGGGCACCGCGCTGGATTCAGCTCTGGGTCAGGAGCAGAACAACTTCCTGGGGGCGTATTTCGAAAGCGGACCCGAGAAGCAGCCCGTTTGCGCGGTCGCGCTGCTCGATATTTCCACGGGGGAGTTCAGCACGGCGGAATTCCACGGCGCGAAGGCACGGCAACAGGCGCTGGATGCATTGATGCTGGCGGGCCCGAGCGAAGTGCTGCTGCCGGCAAGCGCAGAGATGCCGGGCCCTCTCGATAAGATCCCGGCGCGCACGCGGGTCGAAGACTGGGTATTCACGCGAGACTTTGCCGTGCCCCTCGTCGAGCGACAGCTGCAGGTGCGATCGCTTGAGGGATTCGGGCTCATCGGACATGAGCCGGCGGCAATCGCAGCGGGCGTGCTCCTCCATTACGTCCGGACCACCCAGAAGAATGATGCGCTGCACATCGACTCACTCAAGTTTCAGGAACACTCGACGTCGCTGGAACTCGACCAGGTGACGGTGCGAAATCTCGAGCTGGTGGAGCCGCTGTTTGCCGGACAGGATGTTCGCGCAACGCTTTTCCATACGCTGGATTGCTGTCAGACGCCGATGGGAAAACGCCTGCTGCGAGCGACGATTCTGCGGCCACTGATCGATGCGGATGTACTGAATGCTCGATATCAGGCGGTAGGAGAAGCGCAGAGCGACCTGGTGAAGCGAGAGGAGGTGCGCCGCGCATTCGAAGGCATTCTCGATCTGGAACGGCTGCTGGCGCGTTTGAGCCTCGACTCAGCAGGGCCACGAGATGTGCGGGGATTGGCAGCAAGCCTGGCCAGATTACCGGGGCTGAGAGTTGCCATGCAGGCGATGCAAGCACCCCTGTGGCGCGATCTGATGGCACGGCTCGACATCCTGGAGGACGTAACCGCGCGGATCGCCTCGACGCTGGTTCAAGAGCCTCCGCTGACGATGGCGGATGGTGGCGCTATTGCCCCCGGCGTGGATGCCGAGCTCGACGATCTCAGGTCGATCTCCTCAACCGGTCGGAAGTCGATTGCAGCCATCGAAGAGCGGGAGCGCACTCGCACGGGGATCGGATCGCTCAAGGTCCGCTACAACTCCGTTTTCGGGTATTACATCGAGATCACGAAGACCAATCTCGCCATGGCGCCCGCCGACTACGAGCGAAAACAGACGCTGGTTAACGCGGAGCGCTTCACGACGCCGGAGTTGAAGGAGTACGAGGTCAAGATCCTAACCGCGCATGATCGCTGCATCGAAATCGAGAAGCGGATCTTCGGCGAGTTGCGGCGGGTTGTTCTCGAAGCGGCGGGGCGGATCAGGCGGGCCTCGGCAGCGGTTGCGGAAGCTGATCTGCTGACAAACTTCGCGCATTTGGCCTCACTGCGACGTTATGTGCGCCCCCGGCTGACCGATGAGCTGCTGCTGGAAGCCGTCGCTGCACGCCACCCGGTGATTGAACATTGGATGGAGGAGACTCGCGAGGGGAGGTTCATTGCGAACGATCTCTACCTGAGCGCAACAGACGACGGTCCGAGCCTCCTGCTGATTACCGGGCCGAACATGGGCGGCAAGAGCACCTATCTGCGCCAGGCCGCAATGCTGGTGCTGATGGCGCAGATGGGGAGCTTTGTTCCGGCCCAAAGCTTGCGGCTCGGGCTGGTGGATCGCATCTACACGCGCATCGGTGCCAGTGACAATGTGGCTCGCGGCCGGTCGACCTTCATGGTTGAAATGACGGAGACGGCGACGATCCTCAATACGGCTTCAAAGAGATCTCTGATTCTGCTCGATGAGATGGGGCGTGGAACCGCGACGTTTGACGGGCTTTCGCTCGCCTGGGCCACGGTCGAATACCTTCATGCTGAGACGGGTGCACGAACCTTGTTCGCGACGCACTATCACGAGCTGACGATGCTTGCGGAAAAACTGAAGCGGGTTCGAAACTTGCGTGTGGGCGTGAAAGATGGTGCAGGCGGAATCATATTTCTGCATACCGTCGAGCCGGGAGCAGCGAGCAAAAGCTACGGCATCGAAGTGGCAAAGCTCGCCGGTCTGCCGGCGGCCGTGATTGAACGTGCGAAGCATGTGCTGAAGCAGCACGAAAAGCAGGAGCGGCAAAGCGTGCAGGTGGAGACGGTTCCAGAGCCGATGCAGTTGACGATCTTCACGCCGTTGTCACAGCGCATTGTCGACCGCATCGAGCAGGTCGATGTGAATGCGCTGACACCGTTGCAGGCACTGAACCTGCTCGAAGAATTGCAGCAGGAACTGAAAAAGACAGGAAGCGGGAAGTAGACTGTTTCATTTACAAACCGGGCCGGAGGCAGGGGGAATCGAGATGGCGGTAACGGTGCGTGAGGCCGCGGGAAGTCTGCTGGTAGTGGGACTGGCAGGGACCGAACTGACGGGACTTGAACGAGCATGGCTGAAGCTCGTGCGTCCCGGTGGAGTGATCCTGTTTCGCCGCAACATTGCCGACGTCTTGCAGACGCGGGCGCTGCTCAATGAAGCAACCGGGCTGGGCGCTCGCCATGCGGTTCGCTGCGTAGATGTGGAGGGCGGAACCGTTAACCGCCTCCGCGATGCCTTGGCGCCGATCGCTTCTGCACAGGCAGTAGCTGCTGCCGATCGCAATCGTAAGAGATCTTCGCTCGCCCGAAAACATGGCGAACTCATCGGGCGCGCAGTGAGGGCTTTCGGGTTTAACACGACCCTTGCGCCTGTCGTTGACTTAACGCTGCCGGAAGCGACCGACGTGTTGGGGTCGCGAACCACCGGTGCAACGGCAACCGATGTGATTGGCTACGCGCGGGAGTTTCTGGCTGGAGTCGCAGGTGCAGGTGTGGTTGGATGTGGCAAGCACTTTCCGGGACTGGGCGGCGCGGCCGGCGATACGCATTTCGTTACACCGGCGATTGAGCGCAGTTGGGGCCGGCTTTGGAGTGAAGACACCGTTCCTTATCGCGAACTGCATAAACAGATGCCGATGATCATGATGAATCACGCCGCATATCCGCTGACCGAGGGGAAGAATGTTCCTGCGAGTGCGTCGCGCTTCTGGATTGCGGAGACTCTGCGGAAGAAGATCGGCTACAAGGGAATCGTTCTTTCCGACGATCTGGAAATGGGCGGAATTCTTAAGTTCTTCCCTATCGAAGGAGCTGCGGTTGAGGCGATTCGCGCAGGATCAGATCTGTTGGAGATCTGCCACAGCGCGGAGCTCATTCTGCGGTCGTATGAGGCATTGATAACAGAGGCGGAGCGGTCTTCGGCGTTCCGGAACATCCTTCTGAAAACAGCACGCGATTCGGGCCGCAAGCGGACGCGCCTGTATCGAACCCGTGTGTCTGGACCGCCAACGGCGAAGGCTCTTGAGTCATTGAGAAGCAACATTCTCGCCTTCAACGAGAGCATAGCCGCGCAGGCCAATGCCTCTGCCGTGGTGGCGCCACGCGCATCAGCTCCCGCGGAAGCGTCATGACCAAACCGATGATTGTTGCGGGTGTGATGAGCGGGACATCGGCGGACGGGATCGATGTCGCCATTGTGCGGATTGCGCGAGCCAGGCGTATCTCTCTCAAGCTGCTTGCGCACCAGTCATTTCCCTACCCTGCCGTGTTGCGCAGCGCTGTTCTGGCAGCAATGAATGCAAAAGCTACTTCCGCGGCCGAACTGGCGCGTTTGAATTGGCGGCTGGGACTTGCGTATGCCGAAGCCGTTAAAGCGACGGCTGAGCGGCACAACTCGAAGATCGATCTGGTGGGATGTCATGGACAGACCCTTTATCACCAGGGCCGCGCGGAAACCTACGCCGGCCAGAACTTCGCATGCACCTGGCAGGCAGGAGAAGCTTCTCTGATTGCGGCTGACCTGCAGGTGCCGGTGGTATCAAATTTTCGTCCCGCGGACATGGCGGCGGGCGGGCAGGGAGCCCCGCTGGTTCCTCTGCTCGATCAGGTTTATTTCGCAGACGCGAAGCGCGGACGAATACTACAGAACATCGGCGGCATTGCGAACCTAACGGCAATTCCCGCGGGCGCCGAAATCGATGAGCTGATTGCCTTCGATACCGGCCCCGGAAACATGGTGATCGATGCTCTGGCGCTGAAATTGTTTGGAAAGGCCTACGATCGTAACGGCGCAATCGCCGCGACTGGACGGGTACTCGAGCCGGTGCTTGGCAAGATGCTGCGCAATCCATATTTTCGATTGAAACCACCCCGGAGCGCAGGGCGCGAGGAGTTCGGGCGGGAGTACGCTGCGCAGTTTCTTTCTGCCTGCCGGACCCTCAGCCGACGACCGGAAGATGCACTGGCGACGGCGACAGCTTTGACAGCCCGGAGCATCGCGCGAAGCTTCGAGCAATTTGTCTGGCCGGCGATGAAGCGCGCGCCAATTGACTACATTGTCTCCGGCGGGGGCGCACGCAATCGAACATTGATGAAGGTGCTCGCTTCTTCACTGGAGCCTCTCGGCTGCGCGCTCACAACCACCGAGCAATTCGGCCTGCCTGCGGAAGCAAAAGAGGCGGCGGCATTCGCACTGCTCGCGTGGACGACGTGGAATCGGTTGCCTGGGAATGTGCCGAGCGCAACTGGAGCGAAGCGGTTCGCAATCCTTGGTCAGATCACGTATGCGTAAGCCGCTCCGGCTGCCGTACTCAAGGCCGTCCGATTTCCCCGGAAATCTTAAGACCAGCTTAAGAACCCAGCGATGTAACTCTTTTTAAAGCCTTCTGATTCGGCTCGATCTCGCAGGCAGTCGAGCGGGTTCATAGTTTGGCACCTTTTCTCAACCTTTTGTTCGCCTTACTCGTCTACCGAAACAGATAACGAATACAGCCGTACCGTCTCTGGTACGCGCGAGAGCGGATTATGAAAAATATGACCGTGAAAAAGGCTGGCGCTCGGCTGGCATGCGTTGCATTTCTGATTGCGCTCGCCGTTCAATCCCCGAAGTTGTTGGCGCAGGCCGCGGCACAGAGATTCGTCGGAACGATCACATCCATCTCTGGTGACACGCTGACGGTGAAAACGGATGCAGGCGAATCTCACCAGGTGCAGGTACCGGATACCGCAACGCTGAAGCGGATTGCTCCAGGACAAAAAGATCTGAGCACCGCGGAGACCATCAAGATCAGCGATCTGGCGACGGGCGATCGAGTACTCGTGAAGCTCGATCCCGATGCTACCGGAGGTGCTCAGACGGCTCTGCAGGTTGTTGCGGTGAAGCAGGTGGACATTGCGCAGCGGCAGCAGCAGGAGATGGCTGACTGGCAACGGAATGGCGTCGGTGGCCTGGTCAAGAGCGTCGATGCGGCCGGAGGCGTCGTTATGGTGACAAGCGGCGCAGGCTCAACGGCAAAGACAGTCACGGTTCATATCAGCAAGAACACGGTGCTCAAGCGCTATGCCCCAAACTCGATTCGTTTCGCCGATGCGCAAACCGCACCGCTGGACGCAGTGAAAGTTGGAGATCAGTTCCGCGCACGGGGGCAGAAAAATGCAGACGGCACAGAGATCAATGCGACCGAAGCGGTTTCAGGCAGCTTCCGCAATATCTCCGGGACCGTTTCATCGGTCGACGCAGCGAACTCGACCGTTACGGTGAAGGACCTCGCGACAAAGAAGAATGTCACCGTGCGCATTACGCCGGAGGCCGAAATGCGACGGCTGCCCGACATGATGGCGAGGATGATTGCAGCGCGGCTGAAAGGAACCGTCCCGCCAAATGGTGGCGGAGCGATGATGGCAGCACGTACGCAAGGCGGCTCGGCTCAGGGTTCACCGACGAGTGCCGGAGGAGGTCATCAGGCCGGCACAGGTGCGGGCGGATTTGGAGCGGGACGGCGCGGGAACGGCGATATGGAGCAGGTACTGGAACGTGCCCCATCCATCAAACTGGGCGATTTGCAGAAGGGCGAGGCGGTAATGCTGGTGTCGACCGAGGGCGCGAACGATGTTACGGCTATCAAGTTCCTGGCCGGTGTCGAACCGCTGCTTGAGAGTCCTGAGGCATCGCGCAATCTTCTTGCCAACTGGAGCATGGGCGGTGGTGGCGGCGGCGAAGAGGGCGGCGGCGCAACGCAATAGTTGGTTCTCTCTGAATTGCGAACTTGAAAAAGTGAGGAATGCGTGGATTCTAGATTTATAGGCTATTTTCGTTTTTTGGTTATGGTTGCACTTGGCTTTTGCGCCTTCATCGTGACAGGACAGCAGGTCTCTGCTCAGGAACAGGCGACGCCTTCTACCGCAACGATTCATGGTCATATCGCAGATCAGACGGGAGCGCTGATCCCCGGCGCGAAGGTCACGGTAATCACAGCGGATGGAAACAGTGCCGCGACAGCAACCGCCGACGCAAGCGGAAGCTATTCCATCGCCGGGCTCGCACCCGGCAGCTACATTCTGAAAACTACATTCGCAGGGTTTGCCGATTTCCAGTCCCAGCCGATTCCGGTAGCAGCGGGTCAGATAAAGCGCGTCGATGTGGCCATGGCGATCGAAGTCGAGCAACAGAACATCGTCGTAAGCGATGAGACCCCAACCGTGAGCGTAGAAGCGGGAAGCAATGCGAACTCATTGGTGTTGAAGGACAAAGATCTTGACGCGTTGTCAGACGATCCAGATGAGCTGTCGAATGAGCTGCAGGCGCTTGCAGGGCCTTCCGCCGGTCCGAATGGCGGCCAGATTTACATCGATGGATTCACCGGCGGGCAGCTCCCGCCGAAATCGGCGATTCGCGAAATTCGAGTCAACCAGAATCCGTTCTCCGCGGAGTACGACCGGCTCGGCTACGGCCGTATTGAGATCCTGACCAAACCAGGCACCGACAAGCTGCATGGCCAGGTATTCGTGATGGGCAATGACAGTGCAACGAATACTGGCAGCCCCTTCCTGCCAAATGTGCCGCCATATTATCGAGTGCAATACAACGCATCTGTGAGCGGAGCGCTGAGCAAGAAATCATCGTTCTTTCTCAGCGTGGAGCAGCGCGATAATCACGACCAGACGATTTACAACTACTATCCGGCGGTGCTGGACCCGGGCACCGGCCTTTACTCAATGTCTCCGACACGCGCTTCCGGAGCGCTTTCAAACCCGCACAACCACATCAACATCTCTCCCCGTCTCGACCTCCAGCTGGGAAAGAACGACACGCTTACTCTGCGCTACCAATGGTTCTATGACTCCGAGACGGGAGACATCGGTTCGACGGAATTGCCGTCGCAGTCGGTTACCTCGACGAACAGAGAGAACACAATTCAGCTAAGCGATTCGCACATCATCAACGATCGGATGGTGAACGAGACCCGGTTTGAGTATCGGCGCGGCCAGGAGTCAACGACCCCGGCTAGCACGTCCCCCACGCTGATGGTGAGTGGCGATTTCACCGGCGGGGGAGCATCCGAACAGTCCTCCAACGATCACACCGATCATTTCGAACTGCAAAACTACACCACCATGAGCCTGGGAAGTCATACGGTCAAATTTGGAGCATGGATGAGAGACAACCGCGATGCGAACTCGTCTTTCTCCAATCGCAATGGTTCAGTGGTGTTCACAGAAAAAGGGTACGTCGATGCGCTGAATGCGTTGGCACACGGGCAATCCCTCGCGACGCTACCCGCCGGAGATTTCGTCAGCTTGAGCGTGACGGCTGGACGCACAGCATACACAACGAATCTTTTCGACGGTGCGCTGTTCGTGCAGGATGACTGGAAGGTAAATCCCCGATTGACAGTTTCCGGCGGACTGCGCTGGGAGACCGAGAACCACATCGGCGACCACAACGACTGGGCGCCGCGTGTTGCGTTCGCATATGCGCTGGATGCGAAAGGAAAGCAGCCGGCAAAGACTGTGCTCCGCGCAGGATACGGAATTTTCTACGATCGCCTTCCAATTGGAAGCTTGCTGGCCGCTACCCGGCGCGGGTTTAATTCCGGCCAGGCACAGACGACAGCCTTTTCGCCCTCCTGCTTGAGCGGCACGGATATCAACAACCTCGATTTCTCAGGGTGTCTGCCGGCCGCGCCCTATACACCAACGCCGCAGACAACACTGGTGCAGATCGCACCGCACTACCATTCGCCCTATACGCAGCAGTTGGGCGCAAGCCTCGAGCGGCAGCTGACAAAAAGCGTAACCGTCACTGGGACATACCTACACTCATTCGGTGTACACCAGATGGTGACGCGCGATGCCAATCCATACACACCTGTTCCGGGCACCACGTACTACAACCAGTCGACCGGACCAAGGCTGAACCCCAACCTTGGGATCATTCAGGAGTACTACCCCGAGGCGGTATTCAAGCAGAATCAGATGATCCTGAATGTGAATGCACGGGTCTCACCGAAGCTTAGCTTCTTCGGGTTCTACAACCTCTCGTTTGCGAACACGAACGGCGCGGGAGGTTTCGGGGGCGGCAGCTTCGCATCGAACTCGTACAACCTCAGCCAGGACTATGGCCGCGCGGGATTTGTGAACCGCAACATGCTCTTCCTGATGGGAAACTACACCGGTCCGTGGGCACTTCGATTCAATCCATTTCTCATTGCGCGGTCGGGTCGTCCTTACAATGTGGTCTCAGGAACTGATTTGACGGGCGACAACTTCGTCAACGACCGGCCTTCATATGCGGACCCATCGCTCTGTACATCGGGACAGGACCAGTATTTCCAGACGCAGTTCGGGTGCCTCAATTCCCTTCCCGGGTCCGGAGACACATTGATTCCGGTAAACCTCGGAAATGGTCCGGCGAGCGTGGCTCTGAATCTCCGGATGAGCAAGACGATCGGCGTGGGACCCAAGGTTGAAGGCTCTGGCGGGGTAAATGGAGGAGGCTTTGGCGGCCGTGGCGGACCGCACGGCGGTGGACGCGGCGGACCGGGTGGCGGACTTGGACCGGGTGGACTGGGCGGCGGTGGAGGTCGGGGCGGCCCGGGCGGAATGATGGGACCCTCGGGCACGGGACACAAGTACAACCTGACGTTCAGTGTCGAGGCTTTGAACCTGTTCAACAATGTCAACTACGGCACGCCCATCGGAACGCTTGGTTCCAGCGAATTCGGCAGATCAACCGGCCTTGCGAATGGACCGTTTTCGGGACCAGGAGGATCGACTTCGCGGCGCATGTTCTTCCAGGCCGTATTTGCGTTCTGAGAAGAAAAGAGTAGCAAAGAGAATGGCCGGGGCGATTCGCTCCGGCTATTCTCGTGCTTTCCAACTGCACGGTTCGCGCTGGCGAATCGCAATGCGATGGAAGGACATTTCTACCGATGCTCAGAGAGAATGTGGGTGTACAGACCTTCCCATTCATCTGCTTTCCAGTTGATTTCGAAGTGACCTCTGATGCGCTCGCGTGCGGCTTGCCCAATGAGGGCGCGCTCGCATTCGGGCATCCGCATCATGCGAAGCATGGCTTGAGCCAGAGCTTGCGAATTCCGGGACGGGACGAGCATGCCGGCGTCGCCAATGAGTTCACGCACACCACCCACGTTCGTCGCCACGACAGGCTTCTCCATGGCCATAGCTTCCCCAATCACAAGCGGCATGCCCTCCCATGCAGAACCAAGGACAAAGCCGTCGCAATCCGATATCGTACGCGGCATCTCCTCCGAGATACCGAGCCACTGAACCCCATTGATTTCGGAGCGCCCACCAATGTCTCGATAGCTCGCCGGGCACCCGGCGATCCAGAGCTGCGCGTTTGGCATTTGCGCTCGAACCTCTCGAAATGCAGTGAGCAGATTGTCGAAATCTTTCGCAGGAGTGTCACGGCCGGCTGAGAGCCAGAGGAATCGCTTCCGCGTGTCTTCTTTTCGTGCCTCAATCGCTGATGGGGAAAAACGTTCAGTGTCGATACCGTTGGTTATCACCGAGCATTTGCCGCGAGGAACAGTTCTGGCTGCAATATTGCGATTGGCGACCGACTCGCTGACCGCAGTTGTATAGGTGCTGAACGAATCTGTCATACGGTACGCGAAGTCGCGGCGGCCTCCGCCTTCGTAGATGTTGTGAATGGTAGTCAGTACTACAGGCGAAACACCCGCTGCCCGGAGAGCTCGCGCCATCATATTCGCAGGAAACGTGTGGCTGTGAAGCAGGTCAGGCTTGAAAGACCGCAGCGTGCGCCGCGCGCGCAAGAAGCCGCCAACCATATCGGGCCCTGATCTCTTCATCCCGAGATGAATCGTGAGGAGGTTCGTAGGCCACTCCTGTTTCTCGGGAGATCGCAGCACGATCAACAGCACCTGATGCCCGCGACCGGCCATGCGCTCACCGATGGAAATAGCCTGCTTTTCGGCGCCGCCGATTCCGAGCGATGTGAGGATGTAGGCGATACGCATGGGTCCAGGCCCCTGTGCTGAGTACAAAGGGCGAGGATACCGAACCGTTTCTAGACCAGGCTGTGTGCGCGCTCACGCTCGGGTACGAAGCGCCGGCGGATGAGAGTGTCAATTGCGAAAAAGCCGGGACCAAGAATAAGGATCAGCAGCGCAGCAAACCAATATGTATAGGGTGTCGCGCTGTAGAAGTCTTCGGGTTTCGAAAAGAAATGCGAAAAGTTGACGCGATCGTCGGGAACGCTGAGGTAGGCCATGGTCATGTTCACAAAAAGAATCAGCGAGGTGAGGCGCGATGCGATTCCCAGCGCGAAGAAGATGCCTCCGCCGAACTCGACGAGAGCAACGACCAGTGCCGTCATATGCGGTGCGGGCAGGCTGAGGCCGGCGAAGAATTCGGTGACCTTGTCCAGATGCGTCAGTTTGCCCCAGCCGTCTTGCACGAACTGAAAACCCCAATAGAGGCGAATGGCAAGAAGAAGGGGACTTCGCAGGCGGGCAAGTGCCGAGGCAACTGAAGAGTAGGCGTTCACAAGCTTGTTCATGGAGTCCTTTCAGAATGGTCCCGCGTCACGTTGAGCTTCGCTAATCCGTGTTCCTTTGAAGACGGTCACGGCTGATCCTTCCGCAAGGAACGCGGAATCTGGGGGACGCTCAAGCAACCTCGCAAAGTCGAGCCCATAATACCTTGCGGCGGCTCCTGAGAACTGGGCAATGTCTGCTTCCCTCACCTGCCATTGTGGATGATCGACCTGGTATTCGACCGTTCGCCCATTGCGAATGGCATAGCCCCAGTAGTGCTCTGTGATGAACTCGCTCAGCGAGCCCCTATCCGGCAGATATGGTGTTCTGCTCGTAGTCGCGGAGATCGTGCAGCGCGCTGCATCGAATCCCCAGGAGTATTCCACGGAAACACTGCCTGCATTCGCCTCAAGCCGATGGGACATGGGCACGCAGGAGTAGTTCTCGCCGTAAGCGAATCGCGCGATTGCCGTGACCGCCACCTTGGGTACGAGTTCGCGGATGAAGACAACGCCGCGCCGC
>DATNFD010000144.1:0-3158 GCA_035606555.1 Occallatibacter sp. | reverse complement strand
CAATTCTTGATCCTTGATTGCAAACTCATACACTGGGAACCTCACTGGCTCGATTGTATGATCCGGATGGTAGATCATTCCGCCCCCAGAGGGAATGCCCAATCCGGTAACGCCGGAATCGAGTACGCGAATCATCGAACTCAGCCTTTCCCAATCTGAATGTTCCTGATGTACGTCGACAGCAAAAGGGATCAGGCTTAGCGTGTCGAACAGACTCGTGGACACCCCGTTTTCCTCGCAAAATCCGTATTGACCGAGGTGGACAGCTCCGGCGGAGACTCCTAACAACACCGCTCCGTTGTGATAGCGTCTACAAAGTGCTTCCTTGATCCCAACTCGTTCGATAACATCCCATCCCTTCCGCACGTCTCCGCCGGCTAATAGAATTATGTCGGCGCTCTCAAAGAAACGTCGATCTTCATCCGAAAATGAGGACTTGATCATCCGGCAATCAGCTACACCAATCACCTCCATCGCGGCTGTGAAGATAGAATAGAACTGAGGATCGTCTCGGTTGGAAGCACCTACGTATGCGGCCGAAGGACTTAGCCGGTTCAGGGTGCGTCCGAGCTGGGAGAAGAATGGTCCTTGTGTCGTTCTCCAAAACAGAAGCTGGCTGTCCGCAAGCAGATAGATAGGTTGAATGGATCCCAACCGATTCACCTCAACCGACTGCCTGGGAGCGCGGGCATCCTGCCTGCCTTCTTCGCACCGGGCAAAATGCCGACGAAGCAGGCAGGATGCCTGCGCTCCCAGGGAGTTGTGGCGTGCCGGTCACCGAAGGTTTGGCGCCGAGACGTTGGGTCTACCGCCACAAAGAGAAGGCGCGCCTCATTGTTTCTTGCTCGCCCGCCAGGTCCCATTCATTCCGGACGTTCCTCTCATTATGCTCACGGAGCCGCTCATGCTGTTGGGGTTGTCGATCTTCCCGGTATATGTGAGCGTCACGGGGCCATCATCCCTGGTGACTTTAAGATTGATGACAATTTTAGTCCCGGTGACACGGCCGGTTACATTATGCTTCCCAAGCGGACCTTCATAGGTTCCGGTGATCTGCACCCCGCTCTGCTTGAGAGCGAAAACCGGAGTGCCCTGTCCGCCGGCGCCAAGGTCTACAGAAAAATTCCAGGTCCCGGTTACATCTGTCGCAGCCGCTGAAGCCGAGACCAGGGTGCTGGAAGCTACAAAGACGAGCATAAGCGCAACTCGGGCCGGATTAATCCGTGCCAGAAAACAGAGCTTCGCTCGTAGTGACGTCGTCGCTTTATGATTATTGGTGATCGTTCGCATTGTGCACTCCTTTGCTTGTTATGACAGCCCGCAAAGCCGAAAGCTCGGGCCGGCTGTTCAACCATTTTCAGGCGATTGATGGAGATTCGAGTCAGAGTCGCCTGGTGACCTGAGCGCTCATCCGAATAGGGACGGGGATTGATCACGGCGCGGGCTAGTTGGCTGGCTTTGCCGCGCGCTCCTCCATCTTCTTTCGAAGGCTGAGAGGCCTCATGTCCGTCCATACTTCCTTGATGTAGTCCAGGCATTCCGCCTTGAGTCCGGTCTTCCCCACGTCTCTCCAGCCCAGTGGGTTTTCCCTATCGGCCGGCCAGATGGAATACTGATCTTCGTGATTGACCACTACCTTATAGATTCTCGTGTCTTCAGTTTCTTCTCTGCTCATTTCTTCCTCCTTCGGCAACGCGATTCGTACTTAGGTTGTCTAGCAAGTACACACTAATCGAGTACTACGCGGGTCACGTTGAAGTGGACGCGGACGCCTCGTCCGTCGGCACTTGAAACTTCAGTTCGTTCTTACAAAACTCGATCCATTCCGGCGAGATCTGATCAAAGACGATTCCTTCGTCAATGAATATCCCGTCCGTCACGGTAAAATTTTCTTGAAGATACAAAATATCGGAATCCGTGGATTCCCGTTTACTTTCTGCATCGCTGACATCTTCCTGTCGACGCTCGATCAAGGCACTCTCTCTCTTGTCTGTCCAACCACTAAACTTGCGCAAAGTTCCCAGAGTATATGCCTTACAATATTTACCCATCTCCGCCATCTGGTTTCCTCCCGTATCCAAAGTTTATTGACTGCTCACGCATAGCGCGCGGAGCATCGGAGTCAGCAACCACGAAAACGCTCGCGCCACATTCACGCGCCTTGCAGGACATTTCTCCCTGGTTAGGCATCAGTAGCCAGCTGGATGCCGTAACATCCATTCCCACGCGGACGCAACAATCACATCCAGGTCCTGCATCGATGGGATCCACCCTAGTTCACGCTTTATTTTCTCATTTCCGGCTATGAGGACGGCCGGATCACCGGGCCTGCGCGAAACGACCAGCGACGGTATTGACCGAGCAGTGATTTTGCGAGCCGCCTCGAGCACTTCGAGAACGGTGTAGCCGTTACCTCCGCACCCAATGTTATAAACACTGCTCCCTTTTTCCAGGACGCCAAGCGCAAGAATATGCGCGCGTGCAATGTCGATCACGTGCACGTAGTCTCGCACGCAAGTGCCGTCGCGAGTGGAATAGTCTGCCCCGTATATCTCCACCGGCTCTCTCCCATCGAGAGCAACCTTAAGTATGCAAGGTATAAGATGCGTTTCGCACTCGTGGGCCTCGCCAAACTTCTCGCTTGCGCCTGCGGCGTTGAAATACCGCAGCGCCACATGCCGAAATCCATAGGCGCCCTCATACCAGCGCAGCGCCCGTTCGAATGCGAGCTTTGATTCGCCATACGGATTCGTAGGATTGGTCGGATCCGATTCTTCGATTGGGTGTCGTTCCGGTTCGCCGTATACCGCGGCCGTAGATGAAAAGACAATTCTTCGCACTCCACAGTCGTTCATCGCATCCAGGAGCGAAAGCCCCGCTGTAACATTATTCCTATAAAACCTGGCTGGATGTTGCATTGATTCTCCAACCAGCGAATCCGCCGCCATATGTATCACGGCTTCTGTTCCAGATTCCGTCAACGTGTCTCGCAGGGCTTTGGCATCCATCAGATCAGCGTGCACAAAATGCGCGCCTTCGACGATTGCCTCCCGGTGCCCTTTGTAAAGGCTGTCATACACGACGACTTTGTGGCCCTGATTCACGAGCTGTTCGGTCACAATGCTTCCGATATAACCCGCGCCTCCAGTGACAAGGAC
>DATNFD010000143.1:0-5019 GCA_035606555.1 Occallatibacter sp. | reverse complement strand
CTTGTTTTGTGGTTAGAGTCCGGCGATCGCTGCGGTGCAACATCTCGTGCGCCAGTTCATGCACAAGGGTGGAGAACTCCTCGGCTGGCTGCATTCCGGTGAGCAGGGTGATGCGCTTGCCCGAAGACAAGCCTTTCGCGGGTGCAATCTTCTCCGAGTAGCTGAGTTTTATGCCCTTGCTCTCGACGTACTCAACGAGTCTCTCGCGATAGCCGCTGACATCGCCTTCGACATCGGTTAGGCTGGGCAGTTCTTTGCCTTCGGTCTGGCTGACATCGAACACGTACACGGCACGAAACCCATATAGCTGCGCTTCCCGTTTACGTTCATCGGCTGCGTTGTCGGTTGCGATCTCCGTAGCGACCGCATCACTCTGCTGATTCTCACCCCCGACCATAGGAGCCAGAATCAAAATGCCTTTCTCTCCGCGCCTAACGAAGCGGCCAAGCAAGTTCCAAGTGCGGATTCCGGCAACCCGAGTTGCCGTCGGCCTCTGGCGAGCAATTAACATGATGTTCCCAAAGCTGTACTGGTGAAACCTAGCCATTGCGTTCAAATACTCGCTCAACACCTCACTCTGACCCTTTTCGAGAGCCTCGACGAGATAGCTGACAGCTTCATTGGTTCTGTTCTTGATTTCCTCTAATTTCATGTTTTTCCTTTCTGCCGTCTTCCGGCTTGCTTTTTCTTTCACTGGGGAGCGATAGCGGAGAAAAAGCAGGCGGAGACGGTGAAAGGAAGAAAACACGGCCGCAGGAGGGTGTCAGGGCGCGAGGAGCGGCGCGGTGTGCGCCAAACGCTTTTTCGGGTTTGCGGTTGTTTGGCGCAATACCGGCGCATGAGCTCGAGCGCCCGCCCGAGCCCTGGCAGAAGGGCGTACACCCAACGCAGGCAGCGTGGGGAAGACGCGAACACCGAGAACTAGTCTTGGAAGAGGTGGAGATTACAGACTGGAGCTCTGGCCCGAGACTAACGTGAAGGTGCTCCCTGGACCTTAACCGATGATCAGAAACGGCTATTCCCATGGCAGAATGGGCCTAGCCCACCTGTTCGGACGCCGGGGGAATTTATCTTTCAGTTCGGGACATGCGTAGGGCGGCTTTTCGATCGTAAGACGTTCAAGCCAAAGAGGGACACTCGACGATCGCGCTTCCTCCATTCGGGGAAAATGCGACATGAGTCTTTCAAACGAGCTATCAAAACGGGCCAGGTTGGTTGCACAGAAAATCGAGCTACGCCAATGACAAGGGTCGAATCCGTTGAGGCTGCGCGACGTGTTGAGATGGACCGCGTCCCGCGCGACTTGAGGAGCGAGTGACTCCTGGCCAGCTACGGCTTGGTAGGCTTGGTGCGCACTGGAAAACGATCTGGGGAGGTGATCGTAATCGTCTTCCTGTCCCGGCTGATCTTCGGTGGAAGTCCGCGTACGAGATGAATCAGTACCTTCCTTCCGGACTCCGAGAACTTCATGTTCAAGCGGTTAGGACCCATTTCCGGCGACATCATGGGAAGCTCCTTGAAAGTGCTTACGGGGCCCTTCAAAAGTCTTGCCCTCCCCCGAGAACATACTAACGAAGCGGCCCCGCAAGAACGTTTGACAGCTCCAACTCCAGAACAGTCCGTGGTTTTGTTCTGATCAATTTTGACCAGACTTCAGTCTGTTCTGATGCAAGCAAAGCAGTTCCACGTATGTTGCAGGAGATTGGGGTTTATTTGTGGGCTATTTATCCGAGTCGGCTGGAAGATCTGTAGAACGTAAGGCGTTGGTCACATCTCCAGAGATCGAAGCTCCATAAACCACATGAATGGTATGCAGCAGAGCAATCAAATTGCTTCGCGACGATTTGGTTGCTTGGCTATCAGGATCTTTGGCTAACTCGGATCTGTACCTCTTCAGCAACCAACCACTCTGTTCTCCCAAGCGCTCGATCGTGGCTGCGTTGAGCTGTTTTATCGGTATGCATACCCTAGTGTACGTGTTTTCACGCTCGCAAGTTCACGAACGCAGGGCGCATCGAAGTACCGAGGACTTGGTAGTCGTTTGTTTAAGGCTGCTGCTCTACCTTGGCGGAATTCTGAGGCTTGCCCGAGCGAAGCTGTTCGGCGGTGAATTCATGCCCGCAGGTGCTGCATCGCCAGCTTTTGGCTGGCTTCGGCTGAGCCCCATCCCCAGGACTATGCCATGCTTTGTCCGCCGGCCGAAACGCCAAGACCAATTCACCACCGCACTCAAGACAATACCTATGCACCATATTCGTAGTTACTACAATGAGGTTCGCGTCCGATGGTCACATTGGACATCTCAGTCCGCCTGAAGCGTAGTCAGCCCCATGCCGACATCTTCACTCCGGCGTTTGGGGACTTGGAGGAGCGGCATAGGGGTACCGGCAAACAGTCGCTGGCAGGGTCTCGCTAACCATCGTGCCCACTGTGCGGACCTCGAGACGCGTGCGCTGTCGGTGGCGATCCCCGTGTCTGCGTACATTTGTCTATAGATCTTCGAGATCAAAACGAAAGCCAGGCGCGCACGCAGCGACTTTATAAAACGAGAGCGCATCCATATCGACTTCAAGCCATAGAAGTTGTCCCACACGGACTGGGTGCGTTGGCGAATCTCCTCACCCGACATCGTGGGATGAGGCCAATAGAGCTTGGGCCGCAGGCCCAACGGGATAAGCCAGCGACGGGTGATCGGAATCCCGGCAACCTTCACCTGTGCCGCCTCCATCTCTTTCTCCCACTTGATGAAATCGACGGTGCCTGGATAAGGCGTCAGCATGACAAACTGGGCAAAGGCAATCTCCGCGCGGGATGCCACCGCGGCCGTCGCGTCGAAGGTCTGTTGGCGGTCGCTGGGCAGGCCAAATATGAAAGAGCCGAGCACATAGATCCCGTGGCGGCGGAACTTCTTCAGGCGCGTCACTAGATCTTCCCCGGCGCAATTAAATTCCTTGTACACGTCCTTTAAGCCTTCCGGGGTCACGGACTCAACGCCCACCAGCGCGCCCTTGATGTGCGCGGCTTGCATGGCATCAAGGAACTCATTGTCCTCTGCGGCTTCCATGGTGATCTGGGTAAAGAAGATAGTGTCGGACGGAAGCTGAGCGAGGCGCTCCATCAAGGCAAACCGCTCAGCGCGGATGCTTTTCAATTCATTGACTCGCGCCGTGTTGTTCTGCTGTTCCGCCAAGCGGATGTCGGTAAGCGTCACCGGATAGAAGTTATCGTCGGCCAGCGCGATGAAGCGAAAGCCAAGGCGTCGCAGTTGGACGATCTCTTCAACTACCACGTCCGACGAGCGCTGCCGCGGACGCTGACCATCGGTCCGCCAGACCGAACAGAATGAGCAGTGCTTGGGGCAGCCACGCACGGTTTGAACCGACGCCCACATGTAGCTCCGCCGGGGCACCAGGTCCCATCGCGCGGGCAAGAAGTGGGAGGCATCAATGCGGCCGCCTTCATAGACGAGCAGCGGAGTTCCGCGAGAGCAGTCGGCCAATACCTTCGACCACACGAGGTCCCCGTCGCCCTTGACTACGGCGTGCGCACCACCCAGATCGTGAGCTTCATTCGGATAGAGCGTCGCGTGAATTCCTCCGAACACCACATACGCCCCTCGCTCGCGTGCCATCTTGCCGATCGTGAACCCACGGAGAGCGTTGGCAGTGTGAATGCCAATGCCAACGACGTCACCCGCTTTAATGCCGTCAGGATCGAACGGTTCAAGCGTTTCGTCGGTGAGCACAGGATCGCCGAAACTTGAAGGCGTTGCGGCGGCAAGAACATACAACCACCGCGGCGTGATGACGGCGGTGCCAAAAGAGACGTCACTGGGGTTGATCAGATGAACACGCACGCGTGATTGCCTCCTTGTACCCGGGATGGATCGGGCACTGCACTTGCGCTCAAACGATGAATCTGGGACTTGCTAACGTTCGGAAACAGCTCAGCAGTTCATAAATGCGGGACAGCGGGCGCATAAAAAATTGTCGCGCGCTCAAGGTGGGAAAACTGGTCAAAATTGACCACTTCTGGAAAGCCGACGCCAGGGCGGGGGTGTTTAGAACTCAATCGTGCAGAACCACGTTGAGCAAAGAGCTGTGTACCTCCAGGCCGCCTTCGATGCCGCCTGAGTAGTGAATGAATCCCAATCTGCGGAACCGGTTCATGAAGAAGCTCACGCGCGAACGGGTGGTGCCGATCATCTCGGCGAGGGTCTCCTGGCTGATCTTGGGAACCACCGTCTGGGGTACTCCTTCTTTGCCAAAGTGGGCCAGCATCAGCAGGACTCGGGCCAGCCGCTTCTCGCTGGAATTAAAAAGTTGGTCAACCAGGTCCTCTTCATAACGTATTTTGCGGGCCAGCAGATAAGCAACGAATACGTCAGAAAAGGCATGTTCGCGGTGCAGCGCTTCCATCATCGCCTTCTTCTCGATTCGCATGAGCTCACAATCGGTCATGGCAACCGCGGATCCCATGCGTAAAGGCTGCCCCGCCAATGCACCTTCGCCGAAGAAATTGGCCTCACTCATGATCGCGATCGTTGCTTCTTTGCCTGTGCTTTGATACTACCGTCAGCCGGACTTTTCCCTTTTTTATGTAGAACACCGCGTCAGCTATATCACCTTGAGAAAAAACGACATGTTTCCTGGCGACGCTCACATTCTTTCTGCCTTCACCGATGGTTGCAAGAAAAGTGTTCGGGTCGAATCGCCGCGTCTTCCCGGGTCTTTCTGAATGGTTCATCATTACCAGTTTAGTCCCAAGAGGCGGGCATCGGCGTAAGCCCGGGCTGGCCTGGATTTAAACGGCTGTCTCTTCAGGCGTTCGCTATGCGAGATCTCGGAGAAACCTTGCCCGGGGATGCCATCCAATACTTGATTTGTGCGTAGACGGCAGGCTGACTCAGCAATTCCCAATGATTCGTGTGATCTGCGACCCACTGCCGACTGGGGGCAAAGGACAGTGCAGGGCAGGATCCTCATGACGACCCAGAGCACTATTTAAGGTCACCATTCC
>DATNFD010000142.1:0-15452 GCA_035606555.1 Occallatibacter sp. | reverse complement strand
AGCAGCATCTTGGACGTCCGGTTCAGCTTGGCGACATGCACCTGAAGCTTTTTCCGCCCAGCATCACGGTGCAGAACCTCGCAATCGCCGACGACCCGCGCTTCAGTTCTGACACACCGTTCGTGAAGGCCAACGAACTCGACGTCTCGGTGAAGTTGCTGCCGCTGTTGCACAAGGATGTGCAGATACAGTCGCTGAATCTTCAGCGCCCCACGGTCAGCCTCATCAAAAACAAAGCCGGGCAGTGGAATTTCGCCTCTCTCGGTCACCCCGAAGCGACGGGCAATGCTACTGCTGCACAGCCGGCTTCAACCGCGCCGAAGCCAGCACAAACTCAGCCGGCTTCAACAAATCCGCCTGCCCAACCTGCATCGCAATCTTCGCAGCAGGCTGCGCAGTCGCAGCAACAGTTCTCGCTTGGCGACCTTGTCATCAAGGATGGTGAGGTTTCTCTGCTTGACCAAAGCCAGAGCAGCACACCCACTCTCTACAATCACATCGACGTCAGGCTCAAGGACTTCTCCCCGGACACTGCTTTCACGGTTGACGCCACGGTGCATATGGCGGGAACAGGCGAACAGGCCATCACGCTCCAGGGCAAAGGCGGTCCGATCAATTCGCAGGATGCGACGCTCACGCCCTTCCATGGGACGTTGCAGCTCAAGAATGTCGGCGTCAGCGATTTCACCAAATTTCTCAACTCTCCCGCGGCCAACGGCACTGACGGCGTGCTGACGGGCGAGACCAAGATCGACAGCGATGGGGGCAACGCCACGCTGAACGGCCAGACTAACATTCAGAACGCCAAAGTCCGCGGCATGGAACTCGGTTTTCCTGTCTCGGCGCAATACGACCTTACGGATGACATGCCGAGTGGGACCATCACGATTCGCAACCTCACCACGAAGCTGGGATCGACGCCCTTTGATCTGAACGGCACTATGCAGACGAAATCAACTCCCGCGCACATTGATGTGAATCTTCGGGCCAATAACATCTCCGTCGCTGAAGCGGCGAAGTATGCCGCTGCTTCGGGGATGGCGCTTACTCCGGGCACGACCCTTGCAGGCACAATAAACGCCAACATCCACGCCGTGGGATCGGCCGATAGACCAGCCCTCAGCGGAACCCTGACCGCCAGCAATCTCCAAGCCAGCGGAAAGGACCTGCCTCAGCCCGTTCAGATCTCATCGGTGAATCTGAATCTCACCCCCACGCAGATTCAGTCCAATCCATTCACTATCGTTTCCGGAAATACAACGGCCGATGCGCAACTCACCATGCGTAATTACACTTCGCCGACCGGAACCGTCGATGCCACGCTTCGCGCGCCCAATGCGCAACTCCCCGCAATCCTCGCCATGGCCAAAGCATACGGGGTCACTGCACTCGACAAGGTCAGCGGGCAGGGAACACTTAACGTGAATATGCATGCGGCCGGTCCAGTGAAGTCACTGACCGCTGCCGAAATCGAGAAGAATCTCAACGGCACCGTTAATGTGAATTTCAACAACGTGAAGTACTCCGGCGCGAACATGAGCAGCGAGCTGAGCAAGATTGCCGGCTTCCTCCGTCCCGGCTCATCGCAGAATGCATCCGGCATCACTACCATCTCCAAGATGACCGGCAATATCGCCGTCAAGAACGGGATCGCCGAGACCAAAGATCTTCAGGCCCAGCTCGACATCGGGAATGTCGGACTGGCGGGTACGGCGAATCTGGTAACTGAAGCTCTTAACATGCGTGCGACTGCTGTGATCTCGCAGAATGTCAGTCAGCAGGTGGGTGGGCAGAGCATCGGCGGATTCATGAAGACCGCTCTCGCCAACAGCCAGGGAGAACTCGTCATTCCCGCGATCATCACCGGTACCTTTTCCAACCCGCACTTCCAGCCCGATGTTCAGCAACTCGCGCAGATGAAGCTGAAGGGTTTGATTCCCAATCTCAACAATCCCGGCTCGATTACGGGCGCTTTGTCTGGGTTGCTCGGCGGTGTCAAAGCCCCAGGCCAGACCACAACGCAGCAACCCGGCCAACAGCAACAGCCAGCCAGCGCCGTACAGCAGGTGCTAGGCGGCCTCTTCGGTAAGAAGAAACAGGCCAATCCACCTAAGTAATCCACGGATGTTGCCGTTGGGGCAGTTGTGTCCCCGGGTCCTCTTTAAGGGCAGGCAACCGAAAACAAGTTAGCCGCACCGGCGCCAATGATCAGACTAGCGAGCGTCAGACGACTGAAGGTGCCTCGGGCAGCACACTGGCGATGACCTCGGCGGCGGCAGTGTAGCGCCCGAAGGGCGCGCTGACCTGGACACCCTGCACCAAGGAGCGGACGGAATCGAGCATCTCCTGGGCGATGCGGATGCCTTCCTTGCGGGCGGTGTCAGGGGTGTCGGCTTGGGCCATGCGAAGCATGATCTCCTCGGGCATGGAGACGCGGAGGTCGTTCTTCATGAACTCGGCGTTGCGCAAGCTGGTGAGGGGCCAGATTCCGGCAATTACCGGGATGCGGAACGATTCGATGCGCTTGAGGAAGTCTTCGAGGAGGCGGAGATCGAAGACCGGCTGGGTGATGGCATATTCGGCGCCGGCTTCCACTTTGAAGGCGAAACGGCGGAGCTCGTGTTCGATGTCGGGCACGCCGGGGTTGGCTGCCACACCGATTGTGAAGTTGGTGGATGCGCCGATGGAGTTGGCGCCAATGTCGAGGCCATGATTGAGGCGGCGAACGATATTGACAAGGCCGATGGCATCGACGTCGAAAACGGCGGTGGCGTCAGGGTAGTTGCCGAGCTTGGGTGGGTCGCCGGTGAGACAGAGGATGTTTTTGAGACCGATGGATGATGCGCCGAGCAGATCGGACTGAATGCTGAGCACGTTGCGGTCGCGACAGGTGTAGTGAAGGATGGTCTCGATTCCGGTGTGCTGCTGGATCTGAATGCAGAGACTCTGTGCGCTCATGCGGGCAGAGGCGCGGGGCGAGTCGGGGACATTGATGGCGTGAACGCCGAGTTGAGCGAGCAGACGCGCCCCCTCGATCTCCTTTGTGCAATTGATGCCCTTCGGGGGGACGATCTCGACCAGGGTGACGAATTGTCCCTCATGGATCAATGAGCCGATGCGGGAGCGCTCGGCGAGAGAAGCGGGTGGAGTCTCGGTGGAGATTTCCGCGTGCTTTCCACCGTCTGTGACGCGAGCCTGCGCGTCGATGGCACGCATAGCGGAGCGCATGGCGCGGGTGTGGTTGGGCGTGGTGCCGCAGCAGCCGCCGACGATCTGCGCACCAGCCGCGATCGCTTTCCGGGCGAAGCTGGCCATGTATTCAGGCGAGCAGAGGTAGATATTGCGGCCCTCGATAGCCCGGGGCATGCCGGCGTTTGGCATGGCTGCTAGAGGGAGATCAGTGGCCGGGCGCATGCATTCGAGAGCCGTAAGGACCGTGGATGGTCCAGTCGAGCAGTTGACGCCGATGGCGCCGGCGCCCCACTCGGTGAGGAGAGCGGCGGCCTGCTCAGGCGATGAGCCGTCGAGGCAGTTGCTTTCGTCATCAACGGTGACCATGACGAGGACGGGAAGATGTGGCGCGGCCTCTTCAGCAGCCAGGAGCGCTTCACGGGCTTCATTGAGCGCGGGCATGGTCTCGATGATGAGCAGGTCGACACCGGCGTCGGCAAGTGCGCGGATCTGTTCGGCGAAGGCGGCGCGGGCTTCGTCGAGGCCGGTTTTTCCGAGGGGCTCGAGACGAACACCGAGAGGGCCAATTGAGCCGGCAACATAGGCCGTGCCAGCCTGTTTCTCTTTCAAGTGGTCGACTGCCTGGCGGGCGAGGCGGACACCTGCCGCGTTGATCTCGGCGACTTTGGAGGCCAGGCCATGCCGGGTGAGGCGAAAGCGGTTGGCGCCGAAGGTGTTTGTTTCGATGATTTCGGCTCCGGCCTGGAGGTACTCCTCGTGGATGGAGAGGATGAGATTGGGGTCAGAGAGGTTCAGTTCGTCGTAACAACGATTGATGAATACACCGCGGGCATAGAGGACCGTGCCCATGGCGCCATCGGCGAGCACAGGGCGATTGGAAAAAAGATCGGCGAACTGAGGCATGTTGTTTTAATGCTATCGCAAGCGAGATGAAACACAGTGGCCCGGGCATCAAATGGCGACGTATGGTGGGCGAGTTGCGGCACCGGGACATTCAGCCGAATCAGTGGGTTGCTTTGTTATACTTCGAGAGTCAAAAAGCTAAGCAGAACCGGTCAGATAGGGGGCCAGAAGAGGGCTTCGATGTGTCCGGAGTTGCGGCATCGCCATTCATAATTTACGGTCCGCAAGGCGCTGGAGCATTGAACCGCGCCGGTATTCGAGGGAAGCGATTTTGAAGAAGAGAAGTCTTTGGCTCTGCGCCGCCGCGGCGGTACTGGTATCAGTGGTGCTGGCGGGTTGTGGTTCGACTACGTATTTTGCGGGAAGGGTACTTCCCCCCAGCGGGCTGACAAATCGGGTTCTGATTGCGGTGCAAAACCCGAGCACGGCGGCGACTGGGGCGCTGACTTTCGTCGACGCCTTCTACGACATTCGATTCAGCTATAACCAGAAAATTCCGGGATTCTCGATCAGTGGATACTCAGGCAACCTGCCGATCACGATCCAGAATATGCCGGAGGAGCAACTGGGGGCCGTGTACGGGGCCGGGGATGGCTCGCTGCACCTCGTGAATTACCAGAAGGAAAGCGACAACGGAGCACAGAAGGGTATCGCGGGTACCTCTTCAAGCATTTTCATCACACGAAACCAAAGGTATGTATTTGCAGCGAACCAGCAGGCCACGGTTCTCTCAGTGGTTGATGGTGCGGCAGGCACCGCGTACGCGCTGGGGCTTCCGGGAGTGTACCGGTTGAGTGTGAATCCAGGCGGCACGGCTGCAATGGCCTTTGTGCAGAACTCGAACTATGCGTACTACGTTCGGCAACTGACCTCGAGCGAGTCGCTTGCATATTCGGGTGGAGCGAGCACGTGGCCGAAGGCGGCGACGGACTGCGAGCCGCAAAATTCTCCCGCATGGTGCCTGTTTCAGATGCAGAGTCCGGATAACTTGGACGCGACCGGAAATCCATACGGCACTCCACTGTTGTTCGATCGGCCGATCAAGGCCATGTTTTCTGCGGACGGCAGTACGGCTTATGTGTTGAATTGCGGGCAGGAGTGCGGCGGAACAGCTTCGTCCATTTCGGTCGTGCCGGTTTCGCCCGTTATCTATTTGTCTGGGCAGCACTCGGGATCATTGCCGACGAATGCGGCGCTGCATTCGGACTGCGCTGCGACACCTGGAGCATCCTCCTGTACGCTTTCAATTCCGGGCGGCTCGAGCAACGCTCTGCTTTCGAACACTTCGTTGTATGTCGCCGGGCAGAAGCTTTTGCCGGACGGATTGTTCACGGGCAATCTGACGATTGTGAGCCTCACAGGTACGGGAACGAGTACGTTGTCGGCAGGAACTCCGATCTCGATCAGCGATGGCGCGCCGGGCGCTCCGAGCCGCATGATCATGGCCGACGACAACACGTTGTGGATCGGCATGACCAAGTGCACCAACGGCGAACGTTACGCGACGGGACAGCCGTATGGATGCCTGACCATGTTCAACACCAGCAACAACAGCGTTACGCTGCTGGAGCCCTACCTGGGCGATTTGACGGGTATAGCAGCAGTCACAGGGCTGCACAAGATCTACGTGGCGCAAGGTGGGCAAGTGTACATCTTCCACACAACGGATGGTTCGTCGATCAACAATCAGTACGTTACGGTGAGCGGAACGGCATCGGACGTCGCGTTTATGGATGCGCACTTCGACGGCAATAACACCGTCTACTAGGACAATGCCAAACAAAGAAGCTGATGGTCGCGCGGATGTGCTGGCAATCGCGGCGCACCGCGACGACGTTGAGCAGACCTGCGGCGGAACGCTGCTGCGGATGGCGGCGCGAGGACTGCGAACGGCGATCCTGGATTTGACACGGGGTGAAGCGGGAACGCGCGGGACGGCAGAGGAGCGTGCGCGCGAAGCGGCGGAAGCGGCGAATCTACTGGGAGTGAGCCGACGTGAAGCGCTGGATCTTCCGGACGGAGCGATCGAAAATACATTAGAAAATCGGAGGAAGATTGTTCGGGTCCTTCGCGAGGTAAGGCCGCGAGTTGTAATTTTGCCGTACTGGCAGGCGCGGCATCCGGACCATGCGATTGTAGCCACGCTGGGGTATGAGGCTTGTTTTCTTGCGGGGCTGAGCAAGGTTGAGACTGGAGCCGCGCCGCATCGGCCATTCAAGATCGTATATGCGAGTCTGTATGCGGATGTGAGGCCGAGCTTTGTGGTGGATATCACGCCCTTCATTGACCAGCGTCATCGAGCGCTTATGGCGTACAAGTCGCAGTATGCGAACCAGGCGGCGGGCGGCGCGCTATTTGTGCCGGAGGATGAGATTCGCGAGCGGACTTTGGCGGAAGCCCGACATTACGGACTGCTTGCGGGTGTGCAGTACGGCGAGCCGTTCGTGCAGAAGGAAGTAGGACTCGTGGATGATCTGACTCTGCTGCCTGTACAGTCGATCTAGTACGGATCATAATTGTTTCTTATCAGAAAGCAAAACAGAATAACTTTGCCTTATGGGTCGTTCGCGTCGAGACTAAGGGTGGAGGTTTGTGATGACGACGCAGACGTGGGATCCCCAGGCCTACGAGCGGAATGGTGCATTTGTGCATGGACTTGCCGGTGGAGTCCTCGAGTGGCTGGATGCCCAGCCGGGCGAGTACATTCTTGATCTAGGTTGCGGGGACGGGCAATTGACGCGACGGATCGCTGAAACCGGAGCTCAGGTCCTGGGTGTAGACGCTTCGATGGAGATGGTGGCGGCGGCTCGAGAGCGAGCCCTCGAAGCGGAACACGCGAAAGCGGAGGATCTGCCATTCCGAGATGAGAGATTCGATGCGGTATTTTCCAATGCGGCTCTGCACTGGGTGCGCGACCAGGATGCCATGATGCGGCAGATACACCGCGTGTTGAAGCCGGGTGGGCGCTTCGTTGCCGAAATGGGTGGACATGGAAACGTCGCCGCGATCCATGTTGCTCTCATGGCAATCCTGGAGCGGCATGGATTTGGCGATCTCGAGAGAGGCGTCAACTACTATCCGAGCACGGCTGCCTATTCTGAACGTCTTGCGCAGCATGGGTTCTCCGTCGAGAAGATGGCCCTAATACCAAGGCCCACCAACTTGCCTGAGAGCGGGATGGAAGGATGGCTGCGGATGTTCCGTCGCGGAGTACTGGAAGGACTACCGGAAGATACTCGGGAGGCAGTGGTGCAGGAGACCGTGCGGTTGCTTGAGCCGGCGCTTCGTGATGAGGCGGGGAACTGGATCGCCGACTATGTGCGGCTACGGTTTGTGGCGCGAGCGACAGCGAATCGGGCAACTCATTGAATGTTCACGCCAACCCCGGATCCCAATATGCGAGGGATCTGGGGCAGGCGGTTCGTTTGGCTAATGGTTGGGACTAGAGCACGGGGAGGTTGATTTGCTGGCCGACCTTAATCAGGTCAGGGTTGGAGATGTTGTTGGCCTTGGCAATCTCGGGATATTTATTAGCGTTGCCATAGAAGTGTTTGGCAATTTTTGAAAGATTGTCGCCGGATCTGATGGTGTAGCTTTGCTCGTCGCCACCGGTGTTGAGGATTTCATGATGGAGGTCGGAGTAGGTGGGGTCGGCCTGCTTGATGGCATCCCACACGCGATTCAGGACCACTTTCGACGGTACGCTGGCCTTGAGGTAGAGTTTCTCGCCGTCAAGAGAGGTTTGGTCAACTTTGGCGCCGAGGTCAGCGAATTCCTGGATGGTTGAGGTCACTCCAGCATATTTGGATTGGAGTTGTTCGAGATCGGCCATATGGATTCTCCTTGTGAACTACAAATGATTGGATGAGGAGAATGGGGCTAGTTCGCGGCTGCCCATCGCGGAAGATCGCATGCCGGTATCCCAGAGTTGTGATCAAGAACATACCGCGATCACGAGCAGACGCTTTGCGGTCGCGAGAAAGGGGACCTGAAGCGGCTGCCTTCCTCGCGTTTGGATTTGCTATTCCGGTTTGTTTGTGCCGGTCGCGTTGTCCTGTTTGGCGAGGCGAACTCGGGCTGTGTCCAATTTCTTCTGAACCTTAGCGACCTCAGCGGGTTCGATGTCGGCTGAAGCGGACTTGGAGAACTCGTTGACGGAGATTTCCCATTGCGCAGCCGCCAGGCGAATGCGTCCTGTCTTTTCGTACAGGTCGCCGAGATGGTCGTGAACCGTGGGGTCGGTTTGAGTACGTTCGACGGCCTGACGGAGGTTCGTTTCGGCAAGCTCGTACTGACCCATTTTGAAATAAGCCCAGCCGAGGGAGTCGAGATATGCGCCATTCATGGGTTCGATCTCGACCGCCTTACGGATCATCTTCAATGCCTCGGGCAGGCGTGATCCCTTGTCCGCGAGCATGTATCCAAGGTAGTTAAGGACCATGGAGTTGTTAGGATCAATCTGAAGAGCCTGACGGAAGAATTGCTCAGCGGGCTCAAAGTGCTTCTGACGCTCAGCGAGGCTGCCTTTGAGGAAGAGGAGATAGAGATTGTCTTCCTTTTTGCTGGTGAGCGATGTTGCCTTGTTCAGGGCCTCTTCCGCATCTTTCCAGCGATGGAGCCGGGTGTAGATCTGGCCGAGCGCGATCCAGACTTCGCGGTCCTGATTGGAGTTGGTGATCATGCCTTTGGCCATGTTGATGCCTTCGTCGTCTTTGCCTTCGTCGACGAGTTCGCCCGCGAGCATGAGCTTAAGGTCACGATTCTTGGGATCGGCCAGGACGGCCTTTCGCGAAACTGCGATTGCCTTGTCGTACATGCGAGCATCGCGGTAAACGTCGACCTGGCTCTGGTAACCGCGGAGGGCATTTTCACCGCCGAGATCGATCAGCTTCTGAAAGGTCGCAATGGCTTCGTCGACTTTGTTCTGCTCGTGATAAACGGCACCGAGGCGCTCCAGGAAGATGGCACGGTTGTTCTTTTCGTCCGAGGTGTAGGCGCCATTGGCGTGAGAGGTCAAGTCGACCATGTGCTCGTAGACCTGGGCAGACTCGTCGTAGCGGCCAAGCACGTCGAGAAGAAGGCCTTCGTTGTAGCCGGCCTCGAGTGAATCGGGATCTTTTTTGACTGCTTTTTTGACCATCGTGAGGGCTTCATCGTACTTGCCCTGACGGCGAAGGATTTCGCTGATGTGAACGAGCGTACCCGCGTCTTCGGGATCCGCTGAAGACATTTGCTTATAGATCTTCAGGGCTTCGTCGAGCTGATTGTCATTGAGTAGAGCCTGGGCGAGGGCGCCGAGTGTGCGAGCATCCTCCGGATCCATGTCGACGGCGCGCTTGTAAGCGGCGATTGCATCCTTGGGCTTTTTCTGCTGGTCGTAGAGGGCGCCAAGAGCGAATTCCATCTTCGGCGTGCGTTCGGATTCGGCGACGGTTTCGATGATTTTTGCTGCATGGGGCAGGTCGCCGTTTTCAGCATAGAGTCGAGAAAGATTGAGAACGACTTCTTCAGAATCTGGATCGAGATCCTGGGCGGCCTTGTACTGCTCCTCCGCCTTGTCGTTCTGGTGTTTCACAGCATAGAGCTGGCCGAGGACCATGCGATCTTCAACGCTTTTCGGATCGAGCGTGACGATCTTCTGGAATTCGCCGATGGCCTGGTCGAGGGTGTTGCCGGCGGGCGAGGCAGAGGAGACGGCATTCTGGGTTTCGCTGAGCTGGCGAAGATAGAGTCGGCCGAGAAGGCGATGGGCATCGATATCGTTTGGAGAGGTTTTGAGCAGACCGCGGGCGGTAGCTTCAGCCTCGCGAACCTGCCCGGTGCGGAAGTAGAGGTCAGCCAGTTCATCGTTGAGCTGGGGAGAGTTGGGGTCGGCGTTGAGCGCAGTCTTATATTCCTCGACGGCATGGCGCATGAACTCGGGACGGCCGGTGGCGATCGCCTGCTCTTCGTAGATTTCTGCGAGGGCGGCGTGATAGTAGGCCTGAGCGCGCGCTGGTTCCGGGGTCCCGGGATTCGAGGGTGCAGGCGCAGGTTTCGGAGTCGGTGCAGGAGAAGAGTTCGACGGTGTGGCCGGGGCGCCCTGGGTTTGTGCATGCAGCACGGATGCCGCAAGGACGGAGGCTGCAATGGACAGCCACAACGGTGATGCTAATGTTCTTGTTTTCATGATCCTCGGGGATCCAATGACTTTCGTCCGCGACAGGACGCGAATCATCTCGCCGGTCCGGTTGAAAGCTTTGATGCGGATGGTGCGCAGGCGCAACCTACCTGATCTTAGAGACGATTTTACCTGTCTTTAGTCGCAGAGCGGCAATGGTTTCAAGGGTTTTGACTCGACGCGAGTAACCCCCGGGCGAAAGCAGAAGGAAGATGCTTCCGTTTTCAGCAATTTGCGACTGGAATGAGGCCGCGGTCAGTGAGCGATTGGAACTGGCTATGCAGATATAGATAACTTGAACGAGGAAGTCAGCGATAGCGAACGGCTGGCCGAGGGCGGCGAGATAGCTCCAGCAGAAGCAGAAGACGAGCCTTAGGGGGACTGCCCGGATGACGCTGCGTCCGGCGATACTGCCGATGAAAAGGCCGAACGCGCCGCCGAACGAGAGAGTGGCAAGGCTTGGCGAGGCGATCGCGATAAGGGCCGCCGGTATCGGCGAGGATGGCTTCGAACCCGCCGAGAGCCGCCCAGCCGGCAATGCTGAGGCCGGCGAGATTGCCGATCACCAGGGGAACGCAAAGCGCGAAAGCGGCGCGCAAGCCGCGAAACCGGTCCATCTGGCGGGCGATGGAGAAGATTCGGCCGCCGAGAGTGGATGAGGACTAATTGAACTCGGTCATCTGGATTACGGGATCAATGGCGGAAGTGGCGGATTCCGGTGAAGACCATGGCGAGGCCAAGGCGGTCGGCAGCGGCGATAACATCTTCGTCTTTGACTGATCCGCCGGGCTGAATGACGGCCGTTGCTCCGGCGGCGGCGACCGCTTCGAGTCCATCCGGGAAGGGGAAAAAGGCGTCAGATGCGGCGACAGTGCCCTTGAGGGAGAGCACGGCTTTCTGCGCTCCGAATTTTGCAGCGTCGACACGGCTCATCTGGCCAGCGCCGATGCCCACAGTCTGGCCGTCGCGCGCGTAGACAATGGCGTTGGACTTGACGTGCTTGCAGACGCGCCAGGCGAAGATTAGAGCCCGTAGTTCTTCCGGTGAGGGGGGACGCCAGGTAACGACTTTGAGTTCGTCTTCAGTGACACGGCCGGTATCGGCGTCCTGGAGGAGGAGACCGCCCGAAACGTTTTTGACGACCGGGCGCGGTGGTGCGGGCCGAACTTCGACCAAGCGGAGATTCTTCTTGACGGAGAGGCGCTCACGGGCTTCGGGAGAGAAGGACGGAGCAGCGATGGCTTCGACGAAGAGCTTGGCGATATCGGCTGCGGCTTCAGCGTCGATGGGGCGATTGACGCCGATCACTCCGCCGAACGCAGAGACGGGATCGCAGGCGAGGGCCTTCTGATAGGCCTCGAGTACCGTCTGGCCGGTGGCTCCGCCGCAGGGGTTGGTGTGTTTGACGATGATGACGGCGGGCGAGTCGAATTCCTGGGCGAGTTCCCAGCAGGCATCGAGATCTACCAGGTTGTTGTAGCTAAGCTCCTTGCCATGCAATTGAGTTGCGCCGGCGATGCCGAGGCCGGAGCCATCGGCGTAGAGGGCAGCGCGTTGGTGGGGGTTTTCGCCGTAGCGGAGCGATTGCGCAAGGGGCATGTTGATGCGCAGGGTGGATGGGAACTCCTGCGGCGCTGCTGATTGCGCATCAGGTGCGACGGGCTGAGTGGGTTCGGGGGCTTCTGCGATTTTATTCAGCGTGCTAGCGATCGCGGCGTCGTAAGCGGAGGTGGTGGAGAATGCTTGCTTGGCGAGACGCCAGCGAGTTTCGCGAGACAGGGCGCCGTTGTTGGATTTCATTTCTTCGGTGAGGGCGCCGTAGTCGGAGACACGGGTGACGATGGCGACGTCTTCGAAGTTTTTGGCCGCGGAGCGGACCATGGAGGGGCCGCCGATATCGATGTTTTCGATCAGATGTCCGAAGGCGACTCCGGGCTGGGCAGCGGTTTTCTCGAATGCGTAGAGATTGACGACGACCATATCAATGGGCTGGATGTCGTGAGCGGCGACGGAGGCTTCGTGTTCAGCATTACCGCGGATGTAAAGCAGACCGCCGTGAACGCGCGGATGCAAGGTCTTCACGCGTCCGTCGAGCATCTCGGGAAAGCCAGTGAGGTCGCTGATGTCCTTGACCGTGAGGCCGGCTTCGCGGAGAGCGCGGGCGGTGCCTCCCGTGGAGACGAGTTCGATTCCAAAACTCGCGAGTGCCTTGGCGAAATCGACGAGGCCGGTCTTATCGGTGACGCTGAGCAACGCGCGACGGATAGGTTTTACGCCTGCAGCGGAGGATGTGGTCACGAATGGCTCCTTGGTGGGTGTGCGCGGATCAGTTTGCGCGGTTGTTCAGCCAAATGAAACGAAGAGAGAGGACCAAAGAACAGACTACATCGGCCGGACGGCTCGATTTGTGCGGCGATTTGCACCGATTTTGTGCCAGACCGAGTGAGAGAAGTGAAGAGCGCAGATGAATTAAAGTTGGAGATATGAGCAGCTTTCCACCGCCGCCCGGTCAGGGTGAATCCGGCCCTGAGCCTGAAATTCTTCGGCCGGCTCCGGGGTATATTCCGACACCACAGTCGGTGGTGAGAAGGCGGCGATCGTTCTGGGCCACTGCTCCGGCAACATACGTTCTCGTGGGAATCAATGTTGCGGTGTTTGTTCTGATGCTGCTCAGGCATGTGAGCGGGGTGAGTCCGACTCCGGAGCAGTTGATGCAGTGGGGCGCGAACAACGCCGGGTCGGTACTGGTGGATCGCGAGTGGTGGCGGATTGTGACGGCAATGTTCGTTCACGTGGGAATTCTTCACCTTGCGACGAACATGTGGTGCCTCTGGAACCTTGGATTGCTGGCTGAACCGTTGATGGGGTCTTTCGGGGTTGTCGCGGTTTATGTGCTGACGGGTGCGGCGGGAAATCTGCTGTCAGTATTGTGGAACGGCAGACATATAGCTGCGATCCTGCCGCAGGTTCCAGCGGGATTGGATGCGGCAGTATATTTTCCCCCGGGTGCGGGAGCTTCGGGTGCGGTGTTTGGAATCGCAGGAGCGTTGATTGTGCTGCTGAAGTCGCCACGGCTGCCGGTGCCGCCGGATGAACTTAAGCGGCTTCGAAAGTCGGTGATTTACTTCGCGGCGATCAACCTCGTGATCGGACTGACAATCAGTCTGGATGTTGTCTCTTCGCGGACGGGGATCAGTATCGATAATTCGGCGCATCTGGGCGGAGTGCTGTGCGGGCTGTTGTTTGCGATGCCGATGGTGCCCCGGATTGGGAATCCGAGGCCTCTTTTCCTGACACGCCTGCAGGTTGCGGTGGGAATGATTGCCGGGATTCTGCTGCTGTTCGGGTTCTATATCTCGCGGGTGCTTGGTTAAGGCAGCTCAGGAGGCCGTGCCAGCGGGGGCTGAAGTGTGTGGGTGAGAAGTCCGATATCCTTCTACTACCGGAATGGATTCCGCAGCTAAAGCCGCTTTTTTACCTGACCCAGCTTTCAGAAACCGGAATGGATTCCGCGGCTAAAGCCGCTTTTTTACCTGACCCAGCATTCAGACGCCTAAAGGCTTCTGCTCCCTCCCATTCGTCAGAGGCGAATCAGTTCGCACACTGAAACTGGAGCCCGACAGTTCAGTTTGGGTCGCTCATGGCCCGGCTGGAGCCGTGCCGTTGTTACAAATCGCCGCCCCAATCGGTTTTTAGCGAGTTGTGAACTCATGCCCTGATATGTGAAGTCATGCCCAGATAGAGGTCTCGTATGACGGCGCATGGCGGGGTGATAATCGAGGAGAACGCGGATCGTCAATCCATTTTGAAAGGAGTTGACCATGGAGCGTCGTGAATTTCTGAAACAGGCCGCGGTGACTGCCGCGGCGGTAGCGTCTTCGAGCCAGATGCAAGCGAAGACGCCAAGCAATCCGATTCCGAAGAGAACGCTGGGCCGGACAGGGGAACAGCTCTCGATTATTGCGTTCGGCGGAATTGTGGTGATGGATGAGAGCACGGGGGAATCGAAGAACATTGTGGCTGAGGCGGTGGATCGGGGAATCAACTACTTCGACATCGCGCCGAGCTATGGCAATGCCCAGGAGATGCTTGGGCCGGCACTGGCTCCCTACCGGAAGAAGTGTTTTCTGGCGTGCAAGACCGAAGGCCGGATGAAGGATGACTCGCGCAAGCAACTGGAAGAGTCGCTGAAGCTGCTGAAGACAGATCACGTGGATCTTTATCAATTTCATGCGCTGACCAAGATGACGGATCTCGATAAGGTGCTGGGGCCGGGCGGCGCGATGGAGACCATGGAGGCGGCAAAGAAGGAAGGGAAAATTCGCTACATCGGGTTCTCCGTGCACTCGGCAGAAACGGCGGTGGCGGCGATGGATCGATACAACTTCGATACGATTTTGTTTCCGCTGAACTTCGTGTTGTACACGCAGGCGGGATTCGGGCCGCAGATCCTGAAGAAGGCGCAGGAGAAGAAGATGGGGATCCTCGCGCTGAAGGGAATGGCGAAGACCGTGTGGCCCGCTGATCAGAAGAAGGAACATCCGGAGCCGAAGTGTTGGTATAAACCGGCAGGATTTCCTGATGAAGCTTCGATGGGGCTACGGTGGACGCTCAGTCATCCGATCACCGCGGCGATTCCGCCGGGAGATGATCGCTACTTCAGGCTGGCGATGGATGTGGCTCAGAACTACAAGCCACTGGAGTCGCATGAGGAGCAGGCCTTATTGGCCGGGGCGCACGGGGTAGAGCCGATTTTCCATCTTGGCAACGATGTTTAGCGGGAGTTTGGGCGGAGTCGTCTCGCACCCAAATAAGAAAGGGCTTTGTCACTGGCCTCCAGTTTCAAAGCCCCCGCAAGGACCTGACTTCCTGCTCTAACGGACTGCCGTTGATGCGAACTTCTTGACCATGGCGAGCAGCAGTTTGCGATCGCTGTCGTTGAGGTTGGTGGAGTAGCGGCGAATCTGTGTGAGGAACCGGAGTTCGTCGTCACTGAGGTGGTGGCCATTCATGTTGCCGTTGAGAGCGTCGTCGGCGAAGAACTGGGCGATAGGCAGGTCAAGTGCGAGAGCGATTTTAGAGAGCGTGTCGAGCGAGGGAACGGTGTGCCCGTTTTCCACGCGCGACAAGTAGCAGCGAAGCAGACCTGTCTTCTTTTCGATGTCGCCCTGGGAAAGCCCCTTTTGCAGGCGGTGCG
>DATNFD010000141.1:0-3326 GCA_035606555.1 Occallatibacter sp. | reverse complement strand
CACCATCGGCGTAACAACCACCGAATGGACCGTTCGCCAGCACATTCGTATCCGACCCATTTGCCTCGTTCGCCGGAGTGACGCCCAGACCGCCGTTGATCAGAGCGTTGCTCGAAAACTGACAGTTATTGTACTGGATGGGCAGTGTAATCTTCTGCTGATAGAAGGAATAGCGCGGCTGGAACGCAATTTCCTCGGTCAAGGCAAATCCGAGACGCAGATTGGTGCCGACCGTCTGGGAATCGTACGACACGTAACTGCTTCTGAAGTTTTGCCGGGCAAACAGGTCGATGCCGCCGGCCATGCGATAGCCAAACAGGAAAGGCTCGACGAACGTCAGGTCGAATCCGCGAACGTACTGACCATAGGACACCGATGCCTTGGCGTAATTTCCGCGGCCCATGAGGTTGCGGTCGGCAACGCTGACTTCGCCGATCAATCCATCGGCGGTCGAGTAGCCACCGGAGATCGAGAATTCACCCGTCGGCTGTTCTTCAACGTCGACGTTGATGACGACACGATCAGGCGCGGAGCCCGGCTCATTCGTGATTTTCACGGTTTTGAAATAGTTGAGGTTCTTCAGGCGGCGCTCGGCGCGGTCAATCAGCGCGCGATTGTATGCATCACCCTCACCGAGATCGAATTCGCGGCGGATCACATAGTCGCGCGTGCGCGTATTGCCCCGGATGTTGATGCGCTCGATATAGGCACGCGCACCCTCCTCGACGACAAACGCCAGATTGATCGTTTTGGTCTCGAAATTACGGTCGCCGCGTGGCCGCACATTGGCAAAGGCATAGCCTTGCCGGGCAGCCTGGATTGTCATTGCCTCAACGGTTTTTTCAACGAGGTCGGCATTGTATACGCTGCCTTGGCCCAGCTTGAGCTGACTGCGCAGCCCCGCCGGATCGATCGCGTGCACATTCGAAATGACCTCGACGGTGCCAACTCGATACTGCGCGCCCTCGTCGATTGTGTACGTAACAACAAAGCCCTTCTTCGCGGGGTCGTATTCGCCGATTGCGGAAACGATGCGCACATCGGCGTAGCCGTGTTTCAGATAGAAGCGACGCAACAGATCGCGGTCCGCCTCTACGCGGTCGGGATCATAGATGTCGGTTGTTTGCAGGAAACTGAGGATGTTGCTTTCAGACGTTTTGACCACTTCCTTCAGCCGGCTCGACGAGTAGGCCTTGGTGCCGACAAACCGGATATCCTTGATGCCGGTTTTGTCGCCCTCTCTGATCTCGAATACGAGATCGACACGATTGTTCGGCAGTTCGATAATCTTGGGATCGACAGAGACGTCGAAACGGCCGGTGCGATGATAGATTTCGATAATGCGTTGTACGTCGGCCTGGACTGTCGGCCTTGATAGTGTGCCGCGGGGTTTCGACTGCACTTCGGCGCTGAGCTGCTCGTCTTTGGCTTTCTTGTTGCCCTCAAAGGCAACCCGGTTGATCACCGGATTCTCAACCACCGTCACCACGATGCGACCGCCGGCGTGGTTGATGCGGACGTCCGAAAAGAGGCCGGTAGCAATAAGCGCTTTGAGCGCCTCGTCTTCCTGTTCAGGGCCTATCCGGCCGCCGGGGCCGGGCTTGAAATAGGAACGGATGGTGTCTGCCTCGACCCGACGGCTGCCCTCGACGACGATAGAACTGGCCGTCTGTGCCACCGCGGCGTCCGAGAATGCCACGGTCACGGAACCAGCGCCGACAAGAATACCGCCAAGGATCAGGCAGCTGAGAGCCAATCCCCGAACTGCCCTCACACAAATTCCCATTCGCTACGCGCCCTCTTGCATCCAATGCGGCCGCCCCCACTGCGGATTCGACAGACGGTCCGGGCTGGCATAGGCGAGCTTTTTACAGCGTTTTTTATGCACTGCAAACGAAACTCCCGCCCAAACTTTCCCTTTTCCCTCAGAAAGTTGCCCGTCAGCAACGGTCAGGAAGTGGCGAGACGAAGGATGTCATTAAAGGTTGCGAAAATCATCAACATCAGGACGATCGCGAGCCCAATTCGGAAGCCGAGTTCCTGAGCCCGCTCCGACAGAGGCCGTCCGCGAATCGTCTCAATGACGTAGAACAAAAGGTGACCACCGTCGAGCAGTGGAATTGGAAACAAGTTCAAAAGCCCGATGGACACCGAAAGAACGGCCGTCAGGTGGAAAAGCGCCGCAAAACCCGCTGTTGCGACCTGTCCTGACACCTGCGCTATCCGGATCGGCCCGCCGAGCTGATCGGCGGCTTCCCGGCCCGTAAACACCCCCGCGATGTAGGACATCGTCCGGTCAACCACGAACCAGGTTTCCTGCGCGCCCATGACGATCGCGCGCAATGGTCCGGCTTTTTCCGTTTTGATGTCGCCTGGCGCCATAGATCGGCTGATTCCGAGCACCCCAAGCCGGTGAGAATTGCCGAAGTTGTCCTTGAGCTCCTTGAGCTGTGGCACAGCCTTGAGCGTAATCTGCGCGCTTCCACGCTCGACTTCGATCGTGAGCGGTTCGCCAGCGCTGACGCTGACGATGCGCTGCATATCGGAGAAGCTTTCGATCTTCTCGCCATTGATTGTCAGCACCAGGTCGCCGGGCTGGAAGCCAGCTACCTGAGCAGCGCTTCCCGCCTGCACGGTGTCGACCCGCGCGCTCGTCGTCTGCTTGCCGACGGTCATGAAGATGGCTGCAAAAATAGCAATTGCCAGCACGAAATTCGCAATCGGGCCCGCCGCCACGACCGCAGCCCGCGAAGCGACTGGCTGGAACACGAAGCTGTCTTTCTTTTCGGCCTCGGTCAGCGCGGCAGCTGCCGCATGGTCAGGAACGCTTGCGGCATTCTCGTCCCCGAAAAATTTCACATAGCCACCGAGCGGGACTGCGGAAATCTTCCAGCGCGTGCCATAACGGTCATTAAATCCGGCAATCTCCGGGCCGAAACCAATCGAAAACGTCAGCACCTTGATGCCGCACCAACGCGCCATCAGAAAGTGACCAAGCTCGTGAAAGAAAACGACGATCGTCAGAACAAACAAAAACGGCACGATATAGCCGACGAGGCTCCCGCCGAACGAGCTCAAGCCCCCGATGATTTCCATACCCATTTAGTACCCTCGTCCTGTCTTGTCGGGCCTTCGTGCCACCCGCACTTTACCTAGGATGCCTTTACGGCAATTTCGGGCAAGAGGTCCCGAGCGAGACTTCTTGCCATATGGTCAACGGCCAGAGCCGCTTCGATTCCGTCGGGTTCCGCCAATAGACCACGTCCCGCAGCCGCTTCGAGTGTTGCCTCGACCAGCGCCGCAATGGCCGGAAAAGTGATTTTCCC
>DATNFD010000140.1:0-7266 GCA_035606555.1 Occallatibacter sp. | reverse complement strand
GCGAAGAATGTCCCGTGTTACGAAATGAGGCAGCGTCGGCGGGTGCGGCATCAGGAGCTTATCGAGCTTCTCGATTTCGGCCGGCGAAATAGGTGTGAAGAGCCGGGTGTCCCATTCCGGCTTCATATACAGACCAGCGCTGTCGAACAGCATCAGACGTGAAACGCGATCAGGATTGTTCGCCGCGACCAGCTGAACGATCCATCCGCCCATCGACCAGCCGCCAAGATCCACTTGTTTCAGCCCAAGCGCATTCAGAAAACCGACCACGATCTTCGATTGCTCCGTGACGGAGTAGGAGAAGCTGGAAGGCCTCTCGCTCTGGCCAAACCCGGGCAGGTCAGGCAGGTAGACACGATAGCCGGCTCTGCGCAGAAATGGCGCCAGTTTCTCCCAATCTTCTGCCCGGCCTCCGAGTCCGTGCACCAGAACCACTGGACGACCGCGTTCAGGACCGAGTGCGTAGTAATGGATCCGATAGCCATTCACGGTTGTGTAGTGATTTGTGGCTCCGATCAGATACATCTGTGCTTCATTGAACACTCGAAAGACGCTCACCGGGCGCGCCCAGAAGGTTGCTCCGAGTCCCGCAAGCATGACGAGAACTACGAGGGCAATCCATCGGCGCCGCATGCGTCAGAGGCCCTCTTCCTGAGCGAGGGCCGCAGCTCGTTGCCAGCCGGCTTCGATAACTCGCACCGTGATCGGATCAAGGGCGAGCGCGCTGTGACTGTTCCACTCTGCGCGTTCAACCCAACGCACGGCGTCTGCATCGGATGCTGCTCTTAATGTCCCTCCGACCACCTGGCAAAGGTAATCGGCGATCACATAGTGGTAACGAACCTGCTCGCCTTGCGACGTGTGTTCCCGCACGATTCGATCGAGGAGCTCAATCAATTCGACAGGATCAACGCGGAGGCCGGTCTCTTCCTGTACCTCGCGCACCACGCCATCATGCAATGACTCTCCGACCTCGAGCATGCCTCCCGGCAACGACCAGTTCCCTTTCAGAGGCTCCCTGCCACGCTGAACCAGCAGCACGCGACCGGCATCGACCACAACCGCACCGATCCCCACGATGGGAGCCAGAGGGAACTCGCGCTGGATCGCTTTACTCATCCTGCCAAGTTCTAGCATAGATGGCCATCTAACACTTGCGTACCTAACAGGGCGTAATCCCGCGTTCCATGCATCGGATCAACGCGAGTATCATCAAACCAGGCAGGAGAACATCATGGCGGAGTTCACACTGCACATTGACGGGATGCACTGCGGTTCTTGCGTACGGCGGGTTACGCAGGCCCTGAATGCAACAAATGGCGTGCAGGTCGAAGAAGTGCGGATCGGTGGGGCCAGACTGAAGTCGGAGGACTGCCCGGCAGTTGATGAGGCCATAGCAGCGCTTGCTAAAGCAGGATATTCCGCACACCTGGAACGATAAAGCCCCAAAATGCCCGCGCAAGACACAGAATCGCTCACCTTACCAGTGATCGGGATGACGTGTGCTGCATGCCAGCACCACGTGGAAAGCGCTCTAAAGCAAACGACGGGTGTCAAATCGGCTCACGTCGACCTGATGGCCAACCGGGCAAATGTGGTCTTCGACCCTGCCGAGGCGTCCGCCGAGGAATTGGTTGAGGTGATACGTGCAGCAGGTTACGACGCGGTGCTGCCGCGAACGGGAACCGCAACACCCCAGATTGCTGCCCGCAGCGAAGCTGATGCACTGGCAAAAGTGATTGCAACGCTGGTTGGCGGCGCAGTCGCGATGCTGCTGGCGATGCCTCTGAGTGCTGAGATGGGTCCGGCAGATCACTTTCTGATGCACATTCTGCCGGCTCTCTACCAGACACCCCATGATGCACTGCGATGGACGCTGCTTGTTCTCACGTTTGTTCTGATGGTGTGGGCAGGACGAGGCATCTACGCAGCCGCTGCCAAGGCTCTGCGTCACGGCGGAACGAACATGAACACGCTGGTCAGCCTCGGCACCGGCGTGGCCTTCGTCTATTCAGCTTATTCCACCATCTCTCCAGCCCCCGGTCGCGACGTCTACTTCGACGCAGTCCTTCTGATCCTTGGCTTCCTGCTGCTTGGGAAAGTCCTGGAATCACGTGCAAAGCGCCAGGCACTCGCCGCCGTAAACGCATTAAGCAAGCTTCGTCCATCGACGGCACGACTCATCGTGGATGGCGTACAGACACTGGTTCCGCTCGAGGAGATTCGCCTCGGCGATCAAATACTTGTTCTGCCCGGCGAACGCTACCCTGTCGACGCGACAGTGCTCGATGGCCGCACCAGCGTCGATGAATCCATGCTGACCGGCGAAGCGACACCGCAGACGCGAGAATCAGGCGATCGCGTTCTTGCGGGATCCTTGAACTACGACGGAGCGGTTACCTGCCGCGCAGAATCGCTGGGAGAGAATACCGTACTTGCGCAAATTACCCGAATGGTCGAGCAGGCACAATCGTCCCGCGCGCCTACTCAACGTCTGGCGGATCGCGCCAGCGCGATCTTCGTTCCGATTGTGCTGCTGCTTTCAGTCGCCACTTTCATCTGCTGGGTTGTGCTTACCGGCTCGGTGTCAATGGCTCTTGCAACTACAGTCTCCGTGCTTGTGATTGCCTGCCCGTGCGCGATGGGTCTGGCTGTCCCGGCCGCATTGACGGTTGCAGTAGGTCGCGGCGCCCAACTGGGGATTCTCTATAAGGGAGGCGAAGCCGTAGAACGCGCCTCGAATTTGCAGGCAATTGTCCTGGATAAGACCGGCACACTGACCGTGGGGCGTCCCGTTCTGCAGACAGTTCGCCCCGTTAAGGGCTACTGCGAGGCAGACCTCCTGCGAATAGCGGCGGCAGCGGAGGAGCGCTCGAACCACCCCCTCGCTCATGCTGTAGTGGATTACGCCAAGGCGCAGGCAATCAAGTGGGAACCTGCCCAGGAAGTACAGATAATTCCTGGACGCGGACTTACGGCACGGGTGGAGGACTACGATTGCCTGATTGGGAACGAAACTCTCTTTCAGGAATATGGGATTCGCTTCCCCGATGCCATACCGCCCCCGAGACCAGGTACCACACGACTTTGGATGGCACTCGATCGTCAGTCGATCGGCTGCTTCGATGCGCGCGATACGCTTCGGGTTGATGCCGCCGAAACGGTTGCCGCTCTGCGAACGAAAGGCCTGCGGGTCGTCATGCTCACGGGTGACTCCGCCGCCGCTTCGGCTCCCATCGCGAATCAGGCCGGAATCGCTGAAGTTGAAGCAGGGCTCGACCCTGCAGGCAAACTGGCGCGCATCCGGTCTCTGCAGGAGGAGGGCGTCAGGGTCGGAATGGTGGGCGATGGAATCAATGATGCAGCCGCTCTGGCGCAGGCCGACGCCGGAATTTCGATGGGAGGTGGCGCTGACCTCGCACAGGAAGCCGGTGACGTTCTGCTGCTGCGGGCGCAGCCGGCTTCAGTCCTCTCCGCAATTGAACTTGCAGAGTCAACGGTAAAGGTCATGCGCCAAAACCTGTTCTGGGCGGCGGGCTACAACATACTTGGCATACCGCTGGCAGCGGGTGTCCTTTACCCTGCCTTTCACGTTCTGCTCAGTCCCTGGATAGCCGCGGCAGCAATGGCGCTCAGTTCTGTCAGCGTGCTCAGCAACAGCTTGCGGCTTCGCGTATGGGAACCGCAGGCTCTGTCCAATACGCAGGCAAGTTAAACTATCGGCAGAGTCCTAATGTGCGCATCCTCACCCGATACATCCTCGGCGAGATCCTCTCGTATACCCTCATCGGTTGCGCCATATTCACCTTCATCCTTTTCATTCGCGATCTGAACCACATCCTCGAGGCGATTGTCCGCAATAGTTCGACGTTCGGAAACATTGCCGAAATTTTCATCTTTAACCTTCCCAATACCTTCAAGGTCACCATTCCTATGGCTGTCCTCGTCGGAATTCTGCTGGGGCTCAGTCGGCTTGCCGCAGACAGCGAGATCATCGCTATTCGCGCTTCGGGATTGGGAATCTGGTATTTCGTCCGTGTTGCCTCAGTGGTAGCCATCGGTGGAACGTTGATCGGGCTCGTGAACTCCCTCTACATCGCTCCGCGGGCCAATCGCGCCATCCTCGACATGGAACAGGAGCTTGAAACCTCCCAGGCGTCCTTCGAAATTCAACCGCGCGTGTTCTATGAGGATTTTCGCAACGCGGTGCTGTACGTGCAAAACGTTCGCGGCGGTACCGGCGCCTCTAACTGGGACAGGGTTTTTATGGCGAACTTGTCTGACCCCGGGAACCCGATCATTACCACTGCGGAATCTGCCACCGTCGTGAGCGACTCGACGCAAGAATTGCTCATGCGGCTCCGCAATGGATCGCGACACGAAACCGTCAGCGGACAGCCGCAACAATACAATATCTCCTCTTTTTCAAAGACCGACCTGCCCCTCACGCTCACTCCGCAGAATGAAACCCACCTCGGACGGCTTGACACCGCAATCTACGCTCTTCCGATGCAATCCCTTCTGGCGCGGACTCATGGACTGGAGGCAAGACGATATCTGCTCGAGTTACACACTCGTCTCTCTTACCCTGTGGCTTGCCTTGTGCTCATGCTGATCGGCGTCCCCCTTGGCGTCATCTCGCGTCGTGGAGGCAAGAGTTCAGGTCTTGTGTTCACCGTCTTGCTGGTGCTGGTGTACTACGTTCTTTCGTACACAGGCATCGCGCTGGCGCGCCAGGGCAAGCTCTCGCCTTTCGTCGGCGTCTGGATGGCAAACCTGCTTTTCGCTCTGACCGGTGTCTTCCTTCTGTGGCAGATGACCACCGCAGGTCGCGTCCTCGGTGCGATGTCGGGGCTCTTCTCGCGTTCTGCCCGACCAGCTCTTCCGCTGGGTACAAACGGAAATCACATCACGCAGCTGCTGGAAAAACTTCAACCGCGTGCCGTTCGCATTGGCTCGCGGGGTGTTTTCCCCCGCCTGTTGGATGCATATGTGGTCCGTGAATTCTTTGGGATGTTCCTCCTCGTACTGGCCAGTTTCGTCTTGCTTATGCTCGTGTTTACGTTCTTCGAGTTGGTGGGCGACATCATTCGCAACCACGTCGCATTGACCACCGTGGGCGACTATCTCCTCAACCTCGCCCCCAGCATGATCTACACCATCACGCCCCTGGCAGTCCTCATTGCTGTTCTGGTTACGTTTGGCGTTTTCAACCGTAACAGCGAGATCGTTGCAATGAAGGCTACGGGCATTAGCCTTTACCGGCTGGTGGTTCCGGTTGTTTCGATTTCTGCGATCCTTGCCCTAGCCCTGTTCATATTTGATGATTACTACCTTCCAGCCGCCAATCGCCGTCAGGAATCGCTTCGCAGTACTATCAAAGGCCGACCGCCTCAGACCTTCCTGCATCCAGAAGAGAAGTGGATGTTCGGTCAGTCCAGTCAGGGAGAACCCGCTCACATTTTCTATTACCAGTTCTTTGACCGCGATAATGACGCCTTCGCCAATCTTTCCGTTTTCGAATTCAATCCGTCCACCTTTGCGCTCACACGACGGATCTTCGCCTCGCGGGTCGTCTGGGATGAAAGGACCGAGGCATGGAAATTCATCAATGGCTGGGTGAGAAATATTGATGGCAACAATTCCGAATACATGGAATTCAAGAACACGAGCTTCTCTGAGATCAACGAAGACCCGAGCTACTTCAAAAAAGAAAATCTGCAATCCCAGGAAATGAACTTTCAACAACTCCGAGGGTATATCCGTGACCTTCGCCAGAGCGGGTTCGACACGATGCGCTTGCGCGTCGCTCTCTGGCACAAGTTAGCATACCCATTGATTGCCATCATTATGGCGACGCTGGCAATCCCCTTCGCGCTCTCCATGGGCCGCCGCGGTTCGCTGACTGGAATCGCGGTTGCGATCTCCGTTGCGCTTGCATACTGGGTGGTTGACGGCTTATTTGGCGCGATGGGCAACGTCAATTACCTGCCTGCCGCGCTGGCGGCATGGTCTCCTGACGTGTTGTTTGGCATCACAGGAGGCTACCTGCTCCTTCGAACTCCAACATAGAGACACGGCCCTGCTCGCCCACTCCTGAACTCGTACAATAGGGATATGTTTCGCGACTTGGGGCCGTTGCTCGGCTACATGCGACGCTATCGCTGGGGATACGTATGGGGCACCCTCGCGTGCGTCGCAACCAATATTGCTGCCGTTCAGGCTCCGCAGATCCTGAAGAAGGCGATCGACGAACTCGAACGCGGGGTCTCGCGCGAGCATATCGTCTTTCTCGCCTCCATCTTCGTTGGAATTTATCTCGTTAAGGGCGTATTCCTCTATGCACAGCGTTGGATTCTGATCGGCATTTCGCGCGAAATCGAATTTGACCTGCGCAATGACCTGTTCCTGCAACTTGAGCGACAGGACGCGGGCTTCTATCAGAGATACCGAACCGGCGACATCATGGCGCGCATGACGAACGATCTTAACGCCGTACGCATGCTGCTTGGTCCCGCGCTGATGTACAGCGCGAATACTGTTTTTTTCACAGTTGGAGCACTCTTCTTTCTTCTCCGGATCAGCCCATGGCTAACGCTCGTAGCATGGGCCCCCATGCCTCTGGCCAGCATTCTGGTGCAGTACTTCGGCCGAAAGATTCACGACAAATTCGAAAAGATTCAGGAGAGCTTTTCAGAGATCTCGTCACAGGCACAGGAGAACTATACGGGCGCTCGCCTGGTTCGTGCATTTGGACGCGAGCAATCGCAGATGAGCCTGTTTGAAAAGCTCAACCGGCAGTACATTTCACGCGCACAAGGCCTAGTGCAGCTCATGGGCATGCTTTGGCCGACGTTGGAATTCATTCTTGGCATTTCCATGATCATCACATTGATGGTCGGAGGTCACGAGGTGATCGCTCACCGCATCACCCCGGGCGAGTTCGTCGCTTTCAATACCTATATGATCCTGCTGATCTGGCCGATCATTGCCGTGGGTTGGGTTGTGAATCTTTTCCAGCGTGGCACCGCCTCAGTGAAACGAATTGAAGAACTGCTGCATGCCCGGGCAGATATCGATGACAGGAACGCCGATCCGGCCATCGATCCCGCAGTTCCGTTCCAGGGCGCTATTGAGCTCCGCAATCTCACTTTCGGGTACGCCGAAACTCCAGTTCTGCGGGATGTCTCACTCAAGGTCCCCGCCGGGTCGAGCCTGGCCATTGTAGGTCCTACGGGTTCGGGTAAAACGACTCTGGTGAGTCTC
>DATNFD010000139.1:0-23505 GCA_035606555.1 Occallatibacter sp. | reverse complement strand
CGCCCTACCTGCTTCATCAGGCAGGCGGCTGGTCGGGCCTGCACTCTTCGCTCCCGCCGCAATTCTTTGAGGTGTTTGGGAATTACCGGCTCTCTCCCGAGGGCGTGCTGCAGTCTCCAGCCATGGGACTTGTTCGAGCTCTTGAGTTTCTCGTCCCTACGATGCTCCTCATGCTCGGCAATCAGGTTATGTACCAGAAGTTCTTCTCCGCGAAGACTGAAAAGGACGCGCGCAACTCCGTCGTCGGCTGGATTATTGGCACGCTGGTTCTGGAGACGCTTATTGTTGCGATCGCCGTATTTGGTAGAGCTCTATATCCTACCGGCGAAGTTGCCCTGCACCCCCGCGAAATCATCCCTTACACCGCCCGTCATGGACTCCCAGCTTTCCTCGGTGCGACTTTGCTGGGCGCAGTCTTCGCCAAAGTGATTTCAACGGCATCGAACTACCTTTTCTCGCCCGCCACCAATCTCGTCAACGACGTCTTTGTTCGCTACATCGCGCCTGACGCTTCAAATAAGCGCGTACTCATCATTTCCAGGCTGGCCGTTGTACTCCTTGGCTGTTGGGCTCTTTATCAGGCAATCTATGCTGAGAGCATCCTTCAGAAGATGCTTTGGGCCTACACCATCTACTCTGCGGCGCTCACTCCCGTCGTGCTGGCGGCCTTCTATTCAAAGCGCGCGACGGCATGGGGAGCGGTTTCCGCCATCGCCAGCGGAACCGTCGTCACTCTCGCCTGGGACGTACCCGCAGTCAAGCAGGTCTTCCCGCGTATCATCGCTGACCGCGACGCTATCTTCCCCGCTCTCTTCGTCGCCGTGGCCGCTCTCATCGTTGTCAGCCTCTTCACGCGGCCGCCCTCAAAAGCCCAACTTGCACAGGTGACGAATTAGGAAACCAGTCGATCACTCAATGCGATACCGACGCGGTCGGCGTGACCTAGACTGATACCTTGAGCAGTTCAATTCCAACCCGTCCCTGCTGGGTCGAAATCTCCACCCGCACTCTCGAGGACAATTATCGTTTCCTTTCGAAGTTGTCGGACTCGCACGTCGATTTGCTTGCAATCGTCAAGGCAAACGCCTATGGGCACTCTCTTTCGTTGTGCGGCCCGGCTATGGCGCGTGCAGGCGCAAACTGGATCGGTGTCACCAGCGTTGAAGAAGGTGTCGAGGCGCGCCGCTTCTGCCCCGACGCACGGATCCTCGTCATCAGCGGTGTGTTTCCGAAGCAGGGCGAAGATGTCGTTCGGAATAAGCTGACGGCGGTCGTCTGGGATCCATGGCAATTCGATCTGCTCGAGGCTGCGGCGCGCTCGTTGCATGTCCGCTCAATCTCCATTCATCTCGAAATCGACACCGGCATGAGCCGGCAGGGTGTTCAGCCCGATGCTGTTGCCCCCTTGCTCGCCCGCTTCGGTCGAGATTATCCCCTGAGGCTGGAAGGAGTGATGACCCATCTATTCGCGGCTGATGAGGCTGATGGCCGCGTCACGGAAGATCAGCTTTCGTGCCTCACAGACGCTCTAATTACGATCAAGTCTGCGGGCATTCATCCAGGAATCCTCAACGTTGGCAACTCCGCAGCTCTGCTTGCCGGTCAGGCCAGCACCATCTCAAAGCTGGCTGCGCGTTTTGAGATGAAAGCGCTCATGCGCCCGGGTTTGGCGGTCTACGGACTTGTTCCTGAATACGACCCCAAGTTCATGTCCGTCGAGCCTATCTCGCTTGGCCAAGCTCGTCTTAAGCTACGGCCCGTCCTTGCTTGGAAGTCACAGGTCGTCAGCATTCGCTCAGTCGGACCGGGCACAGTCGTCGGTTATAACGGAACATTTGTCGCCACGGAGCCGATGCGCTTGGCGCTTATTGCCGTAGGGTATGCTGACGGGCTCGAGCGCCGACTCGGTAATCGCTTTTCTCTGCTCGTGCAGGGTCAGCGCGCTCCCATCGTAGGTCGAATCAGCATGGATCAAACGATACTTGATGTGACCGAAATTCCCGACGTCGCACCCGGAGATGAGGTGGTCCTGATCGGCGATCAGGGCAACGAGTTCATCTCGGCCTTCGATCACGCTCGCGCGGCAAACACAATTCCCTGGGAGATCTTTACGCATATTTCGGCCCGCGTTCCCCGGATCGAAGTCTAGCAATCCCCAACCATTCCGATCGACCTTCCCACACCAACCGGTTGTGGGATGTCCAGTTCTGCCGCTCCCGCGACTGCCGCAATCATCGCTTCTGTTCCCATCGCAGAGTTCAGGAGCATGTGGTAAAGCCCCCGAGCGCACCATTCCTGCTGGTAGAAATTCCGAATCACAGCCGCTCGCCGCTTATCGTGTTCGGCGAGTTTTTGCTCCGCATGCTGCGCCTCTTTCGGGAACGCTCGCGCGAACCATTCGCGTTTGGATTTCAGGGTCGCGTAGACAAATACGTGGAAACATCCTGAATGACAGGACAATGCACAGGCGGCGCCCCGTCCCACAAGAACGCAGTTACCGGTCTTCGCTGCATCCATGATCTCGTCGCGAATCAGCGTCAGCATCCGCTGGGAATCAAAGACCTGGTCTTCGGAAAGCCCTGTCATCTGGTAAGCCGTATCGTGCCAGAACACCTTGCCGTAGCGGTAGTACCAGGGGTCGAGCCGCTCATCGTATTTGGCGGCTAGCTCCGGAGTGACGCCTGCCCGGCGCGCGGCTGCGCAGACAAGCTCTGAGTCCAGCAATTTCCAACCCAGGCGGTCTGCAAGATCGTGGGCAAATTCTCCACCCCGAGAACCGTATTCCCGCTCAACCGTGATGACGCGAATCGGCGTTTGCCTCATAGCCTCTCTCCCGTGCCTGGAGCATATACCGACAGAGCCCTTGCCCGGCAAGTAAGTAGACACAATGAAAACGGCTTCAGTTGCATCCCGTCACAGATACCTTGACTATCTACAATAGGATTTGTAGATAATCTAGGCATGGGAAAACCAAGCGATCTCGTCCAGGGAACCCTCGACCTCCTCATCCTTAAAACTCTGTTGCTGGAGCCGCTCCACGGTTGGGCTATCGCCAAGCGGATTCAACAACTTTCCGGCGAGGTTCTGCAGGTTCAGCAAGGCTCGCTCTACCCCGCCCTGCACCGCTTGGAGCAGCAGGGGTGGATCAAGGCGAAGTGGGCGGAAAGCGAGACCGGGCGTCAGGCAAAGTTCTACGCCCTGACCGCCGCCGGCCGCTCTCAGCTTGAAAAGGAAACCGCTAACTGGAATCGCCTATCGGCTGCCATCAACCTGGTCGTCAGCGAAGCGTAACTACGGTCGTTTGCAGGGAGAAAATATGCGTCTCTTCACACAAACCCAGATGATCTTGCACTCTCTCTTCCGGCGCGGGCACGCATCTGCGCGCCTTGACGATGAGATCCGTTACCATGTCGAGCGGCAGATTGACGAGAACATCGCGGTCGGGATGTCGACCGAGAACGCGCGGGCGGCCGCGCTTCGCCAGTTCGGCAACCCTGCCCTCCTCCGCGATCAGACGCGATCGACGTGGAGCGGAGTATGGCTCGACTCTCTCCTTGGCGACTTACGTTATGTCACGCGTGCGCTCGTGCATGCTCCGGGATTCACCGCGATTGCCGTCCTCATCATCGCTCTCGGGATCGGAGCGAATGTCGCACTCTTCACCCTTGTGCATCGAGTGCTTCTCAATCCCCTGCCCTACCCTGCGCCCGAGCAACTCGTTTCCATTTACGAGCATGAATCGAGTGGCAGCGACACCCATGGCTACATGCCTATTGACGCTGGAAGCTTCTCGGAATGGCAACGAGCGGCGAGTGGGGTTGCAGACATGGCCATGGTATCTCCCTTTCAGGGGTATAGCGTGTCGGCGGAAGGCGGCAGGCTCCCCGAAAAAATCGAAGCCGCCATGTGCTCGTGGAATTTCTTCTCCATCCTCGGAGTAAATCCCTCCTTCGGACGCACGTTTGGACCGTCGGACGACACTCCCAGCGCCGAAGCAAGCGTCATCCTCTCCGGTGCTTTCTGGAAGCGCCGTTATGCAGGCGACCCCTCCGTTGTCGGAAAGAAGATATGGCTCGACGCCAAACCCTACACCGTCATTGGCGTCTTGCCGGAGTCCTTCGTCTACTCCAGCGCATTCGGTGGGAACACTGTTCAGGTCTGGACACCCATTGCTCACGAGTTCCCGCCAGCATTGATGATGGCTTTCGACGATCACGAAGCCATCGCCATCGCACGGCTTCACTCGGGCAGCACGCTCCAGTCGCTAGTCAGCCAGCTCCAGGCTGTTCAGAAGCAGATCAAGGCGCAGCATCCCGGACCTGCCGTCCATAGCTCCGTCATCGGTCGTTCCCTGCTTGACGACGCGGTTCAGGACTACAAAACGCCCTTGTACGCTCTGCTCGCCGCTACCGGATGTGTCCTCCTCATTGCGTGCATGAATGTCGCCAGCCTCCTGGTCGCCAGGATCGCTTCGCGGCGAAAGGAAATTGCGATTCGAGTTGCACTGGGCGGCGGCTGGCTGCGCATCATGCGTGAGCGAATGCTCGAGAGCCTGATCCTCTCTGCTGCCGGAGGCGCGATTGGTCTGGGTCTGGCTGCAGCTGCGATTCAGTGGCTTGTAAAGACACGTCATGACATGAATCGCATCGAAGCTATTCACATTGGAGCGCTGGAGCTGGCCTTCGTTATCGCCGCGGTCCTTGTGACTGCGCTGTTTGCGGGCCTCATCAGCGCCTTCAGTTCGAAAATCAAGGATGTAGTCAATGGGCTTCAGGACTCATCCCGGAGCGTCTCCGGCGGCCGCGCGCGTGCCGGTCTGCGCCGCACACTTTTGGTTCTCGAGGTATCGCTCACAGTCGTCCTTCTCATTGGAGCCGGGCTCTTGCTCAAGAGCTACCAGCGCCTTCGCTCGACCGATCTCGGGGTGCCGGTCGACAACGTTCTCACGCTGCACTTCGGCCTCCCGGAAGCCCGCTATAAAACGCCAACGCAGCGCATCGCCTTCTTCGAGAACGTCTTGTCGCAGGTGCGCGCTCTCCCCGGCGTGCAATCAGCTGGCCTCGTCAATGCTGCCCCCGGTCAGGGTTACGGTGGAGACGACCTTGTCACTGTGGTTGAACACCCTCCGCTTCCTAAAGGAACTGGCCTCGATCTGCAAAGCCGCGGAGCAGACCCGGGCTACTTCGCAGCGATCCATCTTCCAATCATTCGCGGCCGCGTCTTTACATTGGACGAGCGCCTGGACCGTGCCAACGTCGTTGTGATCAGTCAGAAAGCAGCGGAGATGTGCTTCCCCGGAGAAGATCCCATCGGCAAGCACATCAAAATCAGCGTCAATGGCAAAGTGGGCGAGGTGATCGGCGTAGTTGGCGATACTCGCTGGAACATTACCGAGCCCCCTATGGGACAGATGTACTGGCCTGTTCTCAGCGGGGACTGGGTCAACCTCGCCCTGATCGTGCGGTCACCTGCGAACGTTGCAGCTTTCGCGATGCCCATCCAGAAGATCATCGGAAGCCTCGATGCAGACCTCCCTGTCTCTGGTGTTGGAACGCTTCGCGAAGCGATCGCCAAATCGACGATTGACTCGCAATTCGATTCGCTGCTCGTGCTTGCGTTCGCTGTCATCGCACTGGTGCTCGCAGCAGCCGGTCTCTATGGTGTCCTCACCTATCTCGTCACACAGCGTACTTCTGAGATCGGCATTCGCATTGCCCTTGGCGCTCAACGCGAACAGCTTTTAGGCGCGATGCTCTTTGACGGTCTCCGGCCCGCTCTGTTCGGTTTGCTGCTTGGTCTCGCAGCGAGTGCAGCGACGGTGCGTCTGATCCAGTCGATGCTCTATCAGACAGAGCCGCTTGATCCAGTGGTCTTCGCATCCGTTACTGCATTGCTGCTGGTTGTTGCAACACTTGCCTGTATGCTGCCTGCCTGGCGCGCCTCGCGGCTCGATCCAATGCGAGCCCTTCGAACCGAATAGGCATACTGCTAACCGGCGCTTAACGACAAGAAGAGGCGCGGAGACGATCCGCACCTCTTCTGCCTTAAGATTCCTTCCCAACCTCCCCTTTACTGACTCACGGGCGGCGCGACCGGAACCTTTGGTGCTTTCAGATGTGGCGCGTTTGGCGGGGCTGGGATAGTAGCAGCAGCCGGCGGTTCGGGAGGATTCTCATCCCCGCGCTTGATGTGAATATCCCCGTTCTCAGCCTCCAGTGTCACCTTTGGACCACCCGAGCCGATTTTGCCGCTCACGGTCTTGCTCTCATCTCCGCTGATCGACAAAGGAAAATCCGAGACCACATCGCCGTTTCGCGTATTCCCTGTGATCGTTGCATGTACATTCGGCGGGATGGTGAGCTCGACATCGCCCTTGCGGTTCCTTGCTTCCACAGCGTAGCTTCCTGCGGGCTCGATTGCGATCCGTCCATCACGATCCTCAACGTAGCTGTCTCCATACACCTGGGTCAGATCCACGTCCTTTGAGCGCGTTACCACCCGTACCTGCCCCTTTGACTGTGTGATCCGCAGGTTGTCTGAGTTGAGTGTCAGGTCTCCGGGCAGTGATGCGACATCCATCTCTGTCACTGAAGTGTGTACGTGTACTGGCCCATTGATGGTCTCCATATGCACATCGCCGAAGAGTTCTCCATTGATTGAGACCCTTCCCGTAACTTCTGAAAGCGTCAGATCGTTGCAGTTTCCTTCCGCGATGATGTCGCCTTGAACCTGGTGTGCGGAGAAATCTCCGCGGTCTGTTGAGAAATGTACCTGGACCGAGCCCTTAATCACGCTCAGGTGTACATCGCCGTGGCTCGAATTGATATTGACACCGCCATTCAGATTCGCAGCCGTCACATCGCCATGCCCGGAGTGCACGCTCACACGTGCCGATTTCGGAACGGTGACCGTCAGATTCGATCGGCCATTGTTATTTCCATCCGACTTAACCAGCACGGCGCTTCCACTTACAGTGACATGCGCCTGCTCGGCGTCGAAAATCTTCTTCGCTTCTTCATCGGAACCGGCGAATGCGACCTGGTGTGCCTGCACTTCGATGTTCGTTGAATCACCAGCGGTGATACTGACGTCTCCGCGGGGATTCTCGATCTGCACCGTCGCATTCTCTGGGATCTGCACGCTCAGAGGCTGCTGATCCAGATCGTGTTGAGGAAGCCCGAAGACGTTGAAGAAATCGCCGTGATCTCCCCATTGGCTCCGCCAGTCGCCCCAATAGCCGCGTGTCCATCCCGACGCTGCAAATCCCAGAATCGCCAGCAGAATCAGGACACCCACGAACCCTGTTCCACGGCGAACCGGCGTTTCGCGCCGAATATCGAGTGCCCACTCTGCAAGCATGGCCAGACCGGCCGCGATGAGCATCAGCGGCCACCATCTGCCGTACCAGCTCCAGAAGCTTGAAGCACTGATTCGGCCGGCGTAGATGAGCAACCAGACAATTCCGATCGCAACCAGGATCAGTGGCCCAACCACGGAAGGAACTCGCGGACCGTACGCGTGCTGATACTTCGCCTTATATGCGTACTGCTGCGCCCTCCATGCATCGCGCTGGGTGCGCCACGCTGCCCGCTGCTGCTCACGGTAGACTCGCCACTGTGTGCGTGGATCGTATCCGCCTGGCGGAATGTTCGGTGGAGGAACGCTGCTCATGACTGCCCTCCTTCAGGACCTCTCGTGTAATCCTGCGTTGCAGCGGGAACGACGGCGGTCGTTGGCGGCGCCTGAGGTGCCGGCACCGGAGCCGCTGCGCCATAGGGATAGGCAGATCCGGGATACGGAACTTCATCTCCGGCTGCCGCCAGCGCTGCCCGCTCCGCGAGCTTCAACACACCAATCAGAATGAGCAGAAGAGGAAAGAACAGACTCCAGAACTCTACCAATCCGGACTCGTGCAGAAGCGCAATGATACCCAGCAGCAGGAGAATCGCCGGTCCTCTCAAACGTCGAATCAAGATGTAGCGGTTCATTGCGCGCCTCCTTGAGTTCCCGGTCCTTGGGGCGGGACCTGCGGTGTATCCCCAATTCGCCTGATCACAAGCCACACACCAATCGCGATAAAGATCAGCGGCCAAAGAATGTGAATTACGCGTTCCGCCAGAAAGCCAAGCTGGTTCATCAGCAGCAGTAATCCAAACCCGATCAGGATCAACGCACCGATTGGTTCCTTCCGCTTCCAGAACACCGGAGGTACAGGCGGCGGTGGCGGTACTGCCGGATCAATGAAGCCCGGCGGCGGTGGCGGTGCGTAGGGGGGCTGATACTGTGTGTACGGCACCTGCTGATAACCACCAACTCCTGCAGTTCCCGCCGGCCCAGCCCCCGGCGGGTTCACGAAATTAACTGGCTGCCCAGGCATTCCAGGCTGCCCCGGTCGAGGTTGCCCGGGCGCGCCCGCCTGCGGTCCACCGAGGTTTAACCAGTTGCCGACCTCGTTCAGGCCAAGCGGATCCGGGAGCGGCTGACCATCGCGGATTGCTTTTGCTGTGTGGTACGCCTCGAAAGACTGATACAGAACCCACGCGGGGATAAACAGTCCGAAGAGGCCGTAGTGCGTGGTAATGCTGATGATCACGACGAAGATCACGACGTGGATCAGTCCCTTGAAGTACTGCGCGTTGTACATCGCGCCTACACCGGGGATCAATCCCAGAACAGCCGCTACGGATGGGTTCGGTCCACTTGACTGTGCGACAAAGGGCTGCTGCACACTCTGCCACGCCATGAGACACGGCTCACAGAGAATCTGCCCGTTGCCCGCATCGCGAACGCATGCTGCGCAAAGCGGCTTCCCGCAGTTCTGACAATACGCAGTTGCTGCCACTCCTTGATGATTTACGCAGTCCATACTGTGCTCCCTTCCCGTACTGCCATGTCGTAACCGGGTTGCGTTCTGCAGGGGTCCCCGGCGACCGGGGTCCCCAAGATGCTGTTTTTAGCTTCTTGGGGTGGAACGACAGTTCTTGGTCGCTGGGGCTGAGAGCAGCCGCCGGAATGCGCGGACTGTAATCCCAAGCCATCGGCTTCAATGGCCCAGGGGTTTTGCCGGTCGTGAAGCGTAACGGAAGTTTCCAGATAATCCGAGTCCCTCAATGCTGGCGCCCCGCTCTGCTGGGGTGGATCGACGCGGGACCCGCCGTCTTTCCGATTAGGGTTTTTCTTTGACTCCCCCGGTGCTACAGGTTGAGTCTGGTTCTGTTGCCGCAACTGGCTGTTGCGCCGCATCTCCTTCACCCGCGATTCAACCTCGTACACCAACCGCAGGTGGTCGTAATACCGAATGATCGGCGTAGAAGCCATCGTCAGCCGCCGCTCCATGAACGAACGAACCGCGCTTGGTCTCAGATTTGAAAGCCGGAAATCGGTCAGCCGCACACCCGTCATGTTCAGCGTCAGTGCGATCGAGAAGAACGCCATCGCTGCAGTCATCAGCAGCCGAGGCTCCGCAAACCTTCGGATCCGCCCCATCATGCCGGGCTTCTGCCATGCGGGAATCGGCATTGAGACCACGTTGCCTGCCGTGGCCAGCTTGTACTCTGAGGTGTGTCCCGGCCCGGTCTGCGCGAGGATCTTATCCAGGAGACCCTCCGGGACCTCTGGTTCCGGGCTTAGCAACTCCAACCACTCCCGCCCCTGCCGAGCCTCCTCAAACAATGCGGTACAAGCGGCACAGCCGCCCATATGTGAGGAGAAAGTCGCCTCATCCTCAGGCCGCAGCAGCCCGTCCAGAGCATCCGCCAGCAGCGTTTCCCACTGCCCGCACGCTGGAGAGTTCGGAATGTTTCCGCGGTCTGCCATCACATCACCTCCCGCTTATTACGTTCCAGAAGCCTCGCTAGTTCCGCGCGACCCCGGCTAATGCGGGATTTAACCGTCCCCTCCGGTATGCCCAGCACCTGGGCGATTTCTCTATAATCCATGTCCTGTAAATCCCTTAATATCACTGCCTCACGGAGTTCAACCGAAACCTTTGCCAGCGCTCCCTGCACCATCTTTGCCAGTTCCTTTTGAGCGGCCTTTTCATGAGGCGAAGCCCCACGGGCCTGCAGCCGGTCAACTGGCCTCAGCTCATCCGTCTCATCCCACCCGGCATCCAGCGAATCCGTCGCCCGCTGATTCCGAGTCCGGCGGAAGTTGTCCACTAGCAGGTTCCGGGTCATCGTCGTGATCCAGACCTGCAAACTGCCCCTTGCCGTATCAAAGCTGGAAAGATTGGAATAGATCTTTAGAAAGACATCCTGCGTAAGATCTTCCGCGTCGGCAGGATTCCCTGTAAAGCGATAGCAGAGCGCGTAGACGCGCCTGTGATGGCTACGGACCAGTTCCGCCCACGCCCCGGAATCCCCGTCCATGCAGCGGCGGACGACCTGCGACCAGTCGATCTCCAGTGCATCCGGCGTCATCGTTCTCAGTCCCTGACCATGGCGGGTGATCGGCGTCCGTGGCGTTTCGGCCAATTTGCGCGAGGTCCCTGTGCCCGGGCCGTAACCGGCAACCCTCGGGGCGGGATCGTTGGTGGCGTGGTCCTTGCGTCGGGATGGCGCCATTGGCGCTACCATTCCCGCCACGCTCCAGCTTAATGTACCTGCGCATGCCATGCAGCCCTATACGCATCATTTTGTTGCGCAGTTCCCGAGTCGGCACCTCCAGAGTTCCAATAGATCGCCCGGTACGGAACTCAATACCACAAGTTCAAAGCAGCCTTTCTCTATTCAAAAATAATTGCTAAAAGCAACTATCTTGGATAGCCTTATACCAATGCAGCTCAATCTCGCCCATCAAATCCGCGCCGTCCGCGAATTCAATCGCTTCTATACGGCTCGACTGGGTCTTCTTCGCAAGCGCCATTTGCAAGGCGAATTTTCACTCACCGAGGCACGCATCCTCTACGAGATCGGCGCACGTCCTGGCATCACCGCATCAGAGCTTCGCGAAACTCTCTTCCTCGATCGCGGTTACATTAGCCGCATGCTCGGCTCCCTTACTCGTCGTAAACTTCTCCGGCGAACGAATTCCACCGCTGATGGGCGCGAAAAGCTTCTAACCCTCACCATCCCGGGCGAGCGCGCCGTAGCCAAGTTGAATGAGAGTTCCGATCGGCACATTCTGGAAATCCTCAGTGCCATCGAACTCGAACAACGCGAAGCTCTGGTCCATTCTCTCGAGTGCGCGCGTCAGATCCTGGCTGGTACGCGTAAACCGGAAGTAGAGATTCTTCGCCTGACCGAACCATCTCCTGAAGCGCTTGAAATCCTGGAGGAATACTACGAGGCCGTTCACGTTCTGCAGCGCGATAATGCCGACGCGCTTGAACGGTTGGTAACTGATCCTCGCTCCGCCCTGTGGCTGGCGAAAGTGGACCGGGAAATCGTCGGTTGCGTGGTACTCCGCAACCTCCCCTCGCTTGAACATGCAGGGGAGTGCAAACGGCTTTACGTGCGTCCGGCAGCCCGTGGGAAGCATGTCGCCGGCATGCTCCTCGACGCCCTGGAAGAACATGCTCGGAGCATCAAGCTCGAATGGATCTATCTGGATACATACGACGACCTAAAGCCGGCAATCGCACTCTACGAACAGCGGGGTTATGAGCGCTGTGCTCGGTACAACAATAATCCCCAGGCAACCCTGTTCATGCGGAAACGGTTGAACCCCGCGCCGGCTTCACCCTGAATCAGTACCGATCCCCGAATTCCGGTTCCACCGGGTTCTCGAACAGTGACGCGTCTCTCGTCACAATCGTCAAGCCTGATGGAGTGACGAAATACCGCCGCTTGTCTTCGACAGGGTCGTACCCGATCACCGTTCCCTCAGGTATATGAACGTCACGATCGATGATTGCTCGGCGGATGCGGCAGTGCCGCCCGATCTGCACGTGCGAGAAGATAATGCTCGCGTCGATCTCTGTATAGGAGTTGACGCGTACATCCTGTGACAGCACCGAATTCGAAACTGTGCCTCCGGAGATGATCACGCCGGCCGTAATAATCGAATTCATCGCCATGCCCGTACGGCCAGGCTCGCCGAAAACAAACTTCGCCGGTGGATACTGCCTCACTCGCGTCCGGATCGGCCAGCTCTTGTCGTAGAGGTTGAAGACCGGCGAGACAGAACAGAGATCCATATTCGCTTCGTAATACGAGTCGAGCGTTCCCACGTCGCGCCAGTAAAGCGCGGTTTGTTTCTTGTTCTCGTCCACGAAACTGTAGGCCATCATCTTCCTTTTGCCAAGCATGTTCGGCAGGATGTTATGGCCGAAATCATGCTTCGAATTCGGATCCTCCGCATCGGCAATCAGAGCCTTCAGCAGAATCTCCGTATTGAAGATGTACACGCCCATCGACGCTTCAACCTTGTCCGGGTTGAATGGCGAACGGAACATCGTACTCGCCGGCTTCTCCAGAAAGCCCTGGACCTCCCCCGTCTCCCCTACATCCACCACCCCAAACCGCGACACCTCATCCGGCCCCACTGGAATCGTCGCCAGCGTTACCTCCGCCTTTTTCTCGCGGTGATAGTCCAGCATCCTGCTGTAATCCATCTTGTAGATGTGATCGCCGCTCAGGATGATCATGTGCTTCGGCTGTTCGCTCCCAATCGAGTAGATGTTCTGATACACGGCGTCAGCCGTTCCCATGTACCAGTTCGTTCCCGTCCGCTGCATCGGAGGCAGCAGTTCAAAGAACTCGCCCAACTCCTGCGCCACGATGCCCGTCCAGCCCTCGCGGATGTGCCGGTTCAGTGAGAGCGCCTTGTACTGGGTAAGAACGTAGACTCGCCGTAAACCCGAGTTGATACAGTTCGAGAGCGTGATGTCGATGATTCGATAGTGGCCGCCGAAAGGAACTGCCGGCTTGGCACGATCACGGGTTAGCGGGAACAGCCGCTCGCCGGCTCCTCCCGCAAGCAAAACACCCAAAGTGTCTTTCATATCCGTATGAGCCTGCCTTATCGCGTTGTCTTCCGGAGCTTTCTCAGCGCGAACCAATATGCCGTTATCCGGTACGGCGTTTTCCAGTGAGCGATTTCTCTCGAATGCCCTCTGAACGGCGAAGAATACCACACGGCGATAACACGTGCAGCATCTCACTTTTACGCCGCGTTCTCTTCACCAAAAACAATGGGCCGGAAAACTCCGGCCCACCTGAGTCTGCGTTTATTGAACTGCCTCTCACCTGCGCTTTGACTTGAATCGATACTCCGCACCCACTGAAATTGCAAAGTTCACGTCGGTCTGCGTGAGCTTCGTCCCATAGTTGGTCCCATATCGGGTGATCACAGCATCAGGCGTGATTCGAAACGCCCAGCGCGCCGAGCGGTTCAAATCGATATGTCCGCCGATGATGGCCGCAGGCGCGACCTGGTCATTGTAGAAACCCACGAGGGATGGAGACTGACCGCGTAGATCCTGTTCGAACTTCCCGTAGACTCCGCCGAACATCGCATGCGCAATCAGCGCACCGTGCTTGTTATGTGGCCCAAGCCATTCCGGACCGCCAACGAAAAAATACTGGGCTACGAAGGGCCCCTGAATACTCTCGTTTTGGCCGTTCCCGTTGAGAAACGAGTTTGGAGCTGCGCCACTTGTTCCAAGGTAGGCACGTCCGCTGCCTTCCAAAGCCCAGTGCTTGCTAAACCAGAACGATCCCGAGAGATCTAGACCTCCCAGGTTCGCTCCTTCGAGCAAATTGGGACCGGCCTTCATGTGGTCATAAGCCAGGCCCAGCGAAATATCATATTTGTTGTCGTAACGAACATTCGCGAGTGGATCCACCACAATGTACGTTCCGTTGCCTGTCGTCTGCGACGCCGTGCTTTGCACGGGACGCTGAACCTGCCCTTGAGCACCTGAGACCGCAGCCGGCAGTCCCGCAAAAAGGGCTGTCAGAATCAAAGAAAACCTTACTGGAAGACGCATCACCAAAAGCTTACAGGACCATACCTTTCGCGGACAATTCTTGGAACTGGAGTGTTAGACGCCCTACAGTTCGTGTTGCGAGCGCGATTTAGCTCATTGAATTAGCTATCACACCGCTCAGCCCAGCTCCCATACACGAGGTATCGGACAGTCTTCAAAGTCTCGAGTGCCGAAGTTCCGGCGGACCCGTCCTCTCCGGGTTGGAAGGGGGGCGCCGCGTGCATCCTCCATTCCAACCCAGTGCGACTGAAGATCATCGACGTTCGCGGCAGATGAAATCCGCTGGATACCACCTCCGCCGAACGCCATCCGTGATTCCCCATGAGCCGGGCGGAGTAGCATACGTTCTGAATTGTGTCCTGGGCCTTGTTTTCAACGAAGATCGCCGATGGCGGAATGCCTTGCGCCGCCGCTACCCGGGCCATGACATCTGCCTCGGCAAACTGATTGTGAGCCGGTCCGCCCGTAAAGACGATGCGCGGCGCCACCCCCCGCTCATATTCCCTGACCGCTTCCGTCACGCGAGACAATTGTTGCGGTGTCGGATTCCCATCATCATCGGCTGGAGTGCCCAGCACAAGGATGGCATCGAAATGATCACGGTTCGTGTTCGCCAGAGGCGCGAACCGTCGCTCGACGACAGCCCAGATCACCAGCACGGCAATGAGTCCGACCGTTGCCGCCACTCCGCGCGCAATCCAACGGGTTCTCCCCACTTTGATCGGCTTGTATCGATGGCGCGGTCGTCGACTAGGCGAACGCTTTCGCGATGTGGAAGCGGTGGGCAAACCAAACCTCAGACTTCCACTTTACGGGCAGATTCTCGCTCGCCCACGCACGAAGGTATTAACTGAATTGGGGCCTATCCCAGATCCGCCGGTTTATCCCACTCTGCGAGCACAATCTCGCTTAGCGGCTTCCGGCTCCGCGGCGATTGTTCCTGCGCCTGAAACCTCTCCGGCAAACCTGTCAACTCGCCTTGATATCCCAGGGCCATAACCGATCCCATTGCGTAGGTCTCAGGAATCGCGAACGCTTCGCGCGCCTTTGCCCAGTCGAATCCCGCCATCTGGTGTCCCGCCAACCCCAGCGCCGTCGCCTGTACAGCCATCAGCGCCATGGCCGCTCCAAGATCGTGCGCGGCGTAGTTGTTTGGTGTGTCATTGTGGCTGAAACGGGTTCTAGCGACGCCCAGAATGAGCACCGGTGCTGTGCCGGCCCACGCTTGGTTCGACGGTACGAGCGCTTCAAATATTTTGTTGTACGTCTCCGAACCGCGATGGCCCACAAAGAACCGCCACGGCTGCTCGTTATAGGAAGAAGGAGCCCACCGTCCGGCCTCGAAAATGACCTTGAGGTCGGCGGCGGTGGCGTCGCGGTCAGCGAATCCCCGAGGACTCCAACGCTCCAGAAGCACCGGCAAAACTCCTTCCGTTGAAGGCTGCGCGAATTTCATCCTGTTCACTTCGCTCGCACTAAGCATCATTCGTCGGACTCCGCATGAAAGTGGCTCTCACCCATTTGATTGCATCGATCCAGATAAAGATGTGCTCTACCGCGAACCAAAGCTACAGCACTGATTTTCGGCCCGGCGGCAATCAGGGCTCTGGCTCACCTTCTACAAGCGCAATTCCTCCCAGAATTCCCGAAGGCAACGGCTTCAGGTCCTTCAAATCCTGCGCAATGAATTCCACACCATACTTGCTGTAAAGCAGCCGATAATTCGGCAACGCTGTCCCCGCAAGCTCATTGATCGCCGTGTTTCCCACTATGATTCGAAACTGGTTCTCTCCCGGCTTCAGGAGCTTTGTAACATCTACTCGGAAGGGCGGATGCCACACGTATCCCGCAAGCTGATCATTAACATAAATCGCCGCAGCTTCTCGCACCGGGGTGTCAAGATATGCCTGCATGTTGTTATGCGGCAATGGGTCCGGCAGCGGCAAAGGCCGCCCCTCTCCAAAATCTAGAAACACAGGCGCGCCGCTTCGCATCAGCGATGCCGGAACGTCTACGGTCTTTGAATACTTCGCGGTGCCGGAGTAGTACCGCAACTTCGGCTCGCTCGTCCAAGAGGACAGGGTCGCCATTTTGATCGAAACGTCGCCTGCCTCAAACTGCCAGCCTTTGGAAATGTCAAACCGTTTCCCCGGTCTATTAGAAGTCTTTCCTGCGGGAGTGAGGGGCTCATTTGAGAAGTACAGCAATCGCGATTCGTAAGGATCAAGCTTCAGTTCAATCTGATTCGTGCTCACCAGACCCTCCGCTTTTCCCGTGAAGGGATTCCAACTCTCTCCGAATCTGCCTGCCGCCCTGAAACTCGCCAGCACCTTCTGCGTTCGATTGCTTGTGTTCGCCACGAAATAGAGATCGCCCGATTCAAGATGTCGATGGATGAATCCAATGTTCGGCGCGGCCGGCTCCGTTATAAAGTCCGGCTTCAACAGTGTTGCAAGCGTAGCTCCCAACGCATGCTCGTCCCTGACGAAGTGGGCGGTCGGAACCTGGCCATGAAACAGAGATTCTGAGATTTGCTGTACGCGAGAAGTAATGGCTTGTGCATCCTTGTATCCTGGCGCAGTGTCGGGCAACCTCCTGGTTGCGATAACAATTCCTCCATGCTGTGCAAATTCAGAAATTCTTTCGTAAGTCTTTGGCGAGAGCCTCTCGAGGCCAGGCAGGATTAGCACCTTATTGGGAATCCCCACCGTGTCGATCGCATCCGCATCAATGAAATCGAAGTTATATCCCCCGTTCAGAATCTGGGAAATCACTTCATCCCCCAGAAACTTTGGCATCGATTCATCAATCGACACATTCGATCCTGTCTCGTCGAATCCACCCACCGAAAGCGCTGACTTGTTCTTCTGCATTCGCGCTTTGAACGAAGCCCAGACATCATCGTTTGGAAGCAATAGGGCAACGTCGTTCGCCGCCCTGCCCATCCGCAACGCAAAGCTCACTCTTTGCAGATAGGACGTTAAATCAGGCATCGCGATGAACCATGGATTGTGTGCATCGAGCGCGCCCGCCGCATACATCCGCCAACCCGGCTCACCTGCCTCCGGCGGCGAATAGGGCCATCCGTGTCCTATCAGTTGATTAATACCTTGAAGAAAATGAAGATCCGCTTCGGCTTTCATATCCAGCGGCGTGGCCCGGAATGCCGGCGAATGCAGCCATGTCCACGTCTCCGACGAAATCACATTTTTGCCGAACAGATGTCCAGCAGAAGCCGCCCAGCGCGTATCAGAAAACGCTCGCCACATGTTGAGGGTCGCCTTCCCCTCGCCTTCGGGCAAATCAACCAAACGGTTGCTCGATAGCGTTACAGGCGGATACCCATACGTTTGCGATCGGAATAGGGTGTGGTGCTGACCTGCCCAGGCCTCCAGGGGATTCAGAAAATTCTCATTGGCCAGTTCCGTTAACGTTTGTCCCCAGTCGTGCCTGATGGCAGCGGTGGACGGACCAATGTCGGCCACCAGCGCGGGTAGAAGTGGCTTGAGATCGTACCCTCGACGGCGCTGGAACTCCTTCAGCAGATCCGGCGTCCAGTCCGACCCGTAGTCTTCAAGACTGTCGCTGAAAACAGCATATGGCGGGTGATCTCCAAAAGCAGAAAGCATTCTGTCGCCAACCGCCTGAAGATGGTTTCGGATTGCCGCCGCATCATAATGATCGAGAACGAATCCCCCTGCTCCCTGCGCAGGTCGCTTCACCATCATTCCTGTGCGGCTCGAGATGAAGAACGTTGCCACACGCGCGGAAGCTAATCTCTCCGGTAGTTCCAATCGCGGACCGCTCCCTATCGGAACCGCTTTTGCATCTCGAAGATCACCCTGCGCTGCCGTTGCCTGAGATACAAAAGCTACGATCAGTTTCTCTCCGGATTCCAACGACGGGACAGCGATTGACGATTCCCCACCAGCGACTGGAACCGATTCGACCCGGAGTTCTCCCGCTGCCTCCGTGACCGGGATATGTGCCCCACCGAAGGGCCAGCCGCTTCCTAGCGTTACATCGACCCGCAATCCGAGGCGACGCGCTTCTTCCGCCGCGAACCGCAAATTCTCAATATGCTCGTCCGAAACAAAAGAGTAATTGTGAAACCCGGTCTTCGGGTCATCCAGCGCCAAGGGATAGAGCGTCGCAATCTCCACACCACCGATTCCGGACGACTTCATCTGCTCAAGTTCCCGCGTCAGTTCCTCCCTCGTCGCCGAAGGCCCGAACCACCACCATCGCACCATGATCCTGCTGTCATCTGGTGGATGCGCAAACGCCTCGTGCAAGCCTTTCGTTGAGACATCTGGGTTAGTCGTCCGCTGCTGACCGAAAGCAGCAACAGCGACAAGACAGGAAAGCAGCAGTTTGCCTCGCAGCGAACCAATTTTCATTTTGGCTTCCTGAGAATGGAGTAAAGACGTCGGAGTTCATTTTCGCTCATGCTCGCCAGCCAGCAAGACCATACCGATAAACCCTCCCCTTGCGGTTTCGGCATCACCTCCGGAACTTGCACCGCTGCAGAGCCGGTGTTAGCTTTAGCTTTACCCGGGCCATGTACTGACCCGCCTTCTTCCCTACTCTCAGGAGGCATCATGAGCGTCGCACTCCACGGCACAACACCTACCGATCCCAACAATCCGCTTCATGATCTTGAAGAATGGGATGGCTTTCTCGCCGGCCGCTACAAAGAAGGCAAAGACAAGGAAGAATTCCGGCAATACGACGCCACTGCCACTCCAGGAGTAGCCGAATTCTATCGCCAGAACCACGAGCACCAGACCGTCGATTACGTCCTCGGCAAGGAGAAGCAGTATTTCTCACTGCAAAAAGGCCAGAAGACCATCTGGGAAGCGGCTGAGTTCCTCAACTCCCTCGTCGACGACAGTGATCCGGACACGGATCTCACCCAGATTGAGCACCTCCTGCAGACATCGGAAGCAATTCGCCGCGACGGTCATCCCCGCTGGATGGTCCTCGTCGGCTTCCTCCACGACCTCGGCAAATGTCTCTGCCTCTATGGTGAGCCGCAATGGGGAGTGGTCGGCGACACATTTCCGGTTGGCTGCGGGTGGTCTACCGACATCGTCTTCCACGAGTACTTCGCTCTCAATCCGGACCGCAAAGTGCCCGAATACCAGACAAAGTACGGAATTTACCAGCCCAACTGCGGCCTCGAGAACGTGCACATGAGCTTCGGCCACGATGGTTACATCGCCGAAGTGATGAAGCCTTACCTCCGCGACGAAGCGCTCTACATGCTGCGCTTCCACTCGTTCTATCCCTGGCACAAGCACGGCGCGTACGATCACCTCTGCAACGACAAGGACCGCGCAATGCTCCCCTGGGTTCTCAAGTTCAATCAGTACGACCTGTATTCGAAGGGCCACACGAAGCCCAATACGGCCGAACTGAAGGCGTATTACGACGACCTCTTCGCGGAATTCCTGCCGCCTACAGTCGCGTGGTAGCTTCAATTCACTCTGAATCAAAAAGAGCGCGGCTTCCGGCCGCGCTCTTCATTTGTCCTTGTTCCCTCGGTCGCTTGTCCCCCGCATCACGGATAGATCCGGTGCAGCATCCGGGCAAACGGAATCGTCTCCCGCACGTGCTCCAGTCCGCAAATCCAAGCCACCGCGCGCTCGATTCCCATTCCGAATCCCGAGTGAGGCACTGACCCGTACCGCCGCAGATCCAGATACCACTGAAACGACTCCAGCGGGAGATTGTGCGCCTCAATCTTGCTCTTCAGCAGTTCGTAGCTCGACACGCGTTGCGATCCGCCGATCACTTCCCCATATCCTTCGGGTGCAAGCACATCAACGCAAAGCGCAAAGTTCGGATCCTTCGGGTCCGGCTCCATGTAGAACGCCTTCACCGCCGCCGGATACCGATGCACCATCACCGGCTTGTCAAACTGAGAGCTCAGCCACGTCTCATCCGGCGACCCGAAATCATTTCCATACTCAAACGGCTGCTCCAGCAGCCCCTTCGTGTGCGCCTCGTTCAGCATCTTCGCCGCTTCGTCATAGCGCAGCCGCGGAAACGGCGGAGCAATGTTCTTCAGCTTCTCCACACTGCGCCCGATCACTTCCAACTCCGGCGCACGGTTCTTCACCACGCTCTGCACAATATGAGAGATGAAGTTCTCAGCCAGTTCCATGAGTCCGTCGAGATCGCAAAACGCGACCTCCGGCTCGATCATCCAGAACTCCGTCAGATGCCGCCGTGTCTTCGACTTCTCCGCCCTGAATGTCGGCCCGAAGCTATATACCCTTCCAAGTGCCAGAGCGGTCGATTCTATGTAGAGTTGCCCGGACTGCGTCAAAAATGCGGGATCCCCGAAATAATCCACCGGAAACAGCGTCGAGGTCCCCTCGCATGCCGCTGGCGTTAGAATCGGCGGATCTGTCCGAATAAACCCATTCGAATCGAAGTACTCCGCTGCCGCACGCATGATCTCCGCGCGAATCCTGAGAATCGCTGATTGGCGAGGCGACCGCACCCAGAGGTGCCGCCGCTCCATGAGGAAATCAACGCCATGCTCCTTCGGCGTGATCGGGTATGGTTCGCTCTCCGGAACCCGTTGTACGACATCGATATTCTCGACATCAAGCTCATACCCGCCCGGAGCTCGCTTATCAGCCCGAACCTTCCCAGTGACGATCACAGAGGATTCCTGCGTCAGCCCCTTCAGCTTCTCGAAAACCTCCGCCGGTACGCTCTTCACGTGAGCCACACCTTGAACAGTCCCCGTTCCGTCCCGGAAGATTGGAAAGAGCAGCTTGCCGCTCTCGCGCGAATTGTACAGCCACCCACGAATCTGCACAGACTGACCCTCATGCTTTCCTAGGGTGGCTATCGTCGCAACAGGCGTGACGGCCTTGGTGGTTTCAGTGGTTCCAGCAATCTCTTCAGACATATGTTTGGCTCTCTTACCTTAAGTGCATCCACACTCGCTTCTGCAGATTGGACTACGCCTCGAGTGACCCATCCCGACCCCGTACTTCGCAATGAGGGAACATCGAGCTTTCAGAATAAACCTCCGCCTCTCCTCGCCATCCCGGTAACATTCGCAGCATCCAGCCTCGTTGGTTTATCGTCCATACTCATATGGCGACAAAACCCCAACCGGTCCCCGCCGCTCAGCCGCACCCCACGCCCGAAGCCGAAGAAGTATTTCGCCGCTGGGTCCGCTTCCTCGACGAGGAGTTCTATCGCCACCGCTCGCCCGAGCGCCGTGCTGAAATCGTTCGCGACCAGCTTCATCAGCTCTACCTTGGGCGTCCTCACGGGACCAAGCCCAATGTTGCCCTCACCAGCGAGCTCCCCGGCAACGTCCTCAGCTTTTCCCTCGATCCCGAGAACGTAACCCTCGATGCCGAATACTTCAGCGATGTGGATCCGGTGGAGTTCGCCATCCGCAAACCACTCATCTGGTTTTGGAAAATGTTCGACAGGTGCGCAATCGGTCTGAATGTTTGGCTCGGACTCCGCTTCCGATGCATGCTCGCGCGCCACATCTTCGACCACATGGGCTCCGGCGTAAAAATTCACCACGGTGTCGACCTCACCTACGGCTACAAACTCTCCGTCGGCGACGGCGCCGTCATTCACCAAGGCGTTCTTCTCAATGATCGTGGCGGGATCAAGATCGGCAAGAATGTCGTCATCGGCTCATTCGCCCGGATCCTCTCGCACAGCTACGAGCAAGGCAGCAATGGCCAGGACGCCAAGCTTCAGCCCACCACCATCGGCGATGGAGCCCGCATCGGTAGCCACGAAATCGTGATGGGCGGAACGAACATCGGCGCTAACGAGGTCGTTGGCCATTATCCGGCTTATAAGGTATAGAACACCTGGATCGCGTGACAGTGCCAGGATGGTCGGAGCCCATCGACCAAGCATGCTAACCTGAGCTTTCCAATTCAGGGAGCATCTTTTGCAGTCTGCCCAGTTTGCAATTGCGGTCTTCGAGTTCGTCCTGCTTATCTTCTCGCTCAGCTTCCATGAGTGTTCCCATGCCTGGGTGGCCTCGCGCCTGGGCGATCAAACCGCCAGGCTTCAAGGCCGCGTAACACTCAACCCCATCTATCACATCGATCCCGTTGGCTCACTGATCATTCCGGCGATCATTATCTTTGGCCCCTTCATCGGGTTCAGCATGTTCAGCGGCGTTCTCATTGGCTGGGCAAAGCCGACGCCGGTCATTACTCGCAACTTCACCAAGATCCGCCGCGATGACAATCTCACCACGCTCGCCGGGCCGGTCTCCAATCTGATCCTCGCCGCGGCAGCCACCATCATCCTGCTCATCGTCATCCATGCCGTTCCCCACGGAAGACAAATCGTCATGTACACCTTCAGCGGCCAGCTGATTGATGGCGTCAACTCCTCCGTGCAGGCGGCCGTCCTGCTGGGTATCGCCGCGGTTCAGATCAACCTGGCTCTCCTCGTCTTCAACTTGCTTCCCATTCCACCGCTCGACGGCAGCCACCTGCTGCGCAATATCCTCCCCTACAGCGCCGTGCAGTCCTACGATCGGATCCCGTTCTGGGTGAGTTGGATGCTCATGATCTTCGTTGGCGGCTATATCATGCGTCTGTTTCTCGTCCCCGCTTTCTCCGTCGTGGCGATGGTCCTGGCGCGTGGATAAAGACCGTTCAGCCGCTACAATGGACCAGGCCCCACTTTGACCGTTCTGATCAAAACGGCTGAACGTCCGGCATAACTCCGGTTTAGAAAACAGAAATGTCCGAATCTCCAGCTACATCCTCTCGCCCGCGCGTTTTGAGCGGCATGCGCCCCACCGGCAAACTCCACCTTGGCAACTATATGGGGGCGCTCGCCAACTGGGTCAAGCTCCAGGACAGCGACCAATACGAGTGCTTTTTCTTCATTGCCGACTGGCATGCACTGACAACCGACTATGCCGATCCTTCGAAGATTGAGCCGAATTCTCGCGAGGTCATGCTCGATTACCTCGCCGCCGGCCTCGACCCCGTGCGCACGGTTCTGTTTCAGCAGAGCCGCATCATGCAGCACGCCGAACTGCCCCTGCTTCTTGGCATGATCACTCCTCTCGGCTGGCTTGAACGCGTCCCCAGCTACAAGGAAATGCAGGAGAACCTCTCCAGCAAGGATCTAACCACCTACGGGTTTCTGGGCTACCCTGTCCTGATGGCTTCCGACATCCTTCTTTATCAGCCGAAATATGTTCCGGTCGGCCAGGACCAGCAGGCCCACGTTGAACTAACCCGAGAAGTAGCTCGCCGTTTCAACAACTTCTATAAGCTCAATGGCCGCGAAGTACTTCCCGAACCCGATGTCCTGCTCACTCCCTCGCCCAAACTGCCCGGCACTGACGGTCGCAAGATGTCCAAGAGCTACGGCAACACCATCCTGCTCACCGACCCAGAGCCAGAGATTCGCAAGAAGCTCAAGACGATGGTCACGGATCCGGCCCGCGTTCATCGCAAGGACCCGGGCGATCCGGACAAATGCCCGGTCGGAGATCTTCACAAAGTCTTCTCCTCTTCGGAAACACTCGCGAAGGTCTACGAAGG
>DATNFD010000138.1:0-50092 GCA_035606555.1 Occallatibacter sp. | reverse complement strand
CGAAGAGATGTAGCAATTGTCGGAATGCAGGAGGTCACAAGCAACCACTTCCGCCGCCATAAAAAGCAGCAGAAACATCGCCGTACAGTAAAACGCCTTGGACCAGATTCCCACTTCAGTATCATGGCACATTTCTCGGATACTTGGCCGTGGCATTGTTTGGTGCCCGGAGGGGGACTTGAACCCCCACGGCCTTGCGGCCTGCGGATTTTAAGTCCGCTGCGTCTGCCAATTTCGCCATCCGGGCTGATGGATGCGATCAACTCAATCTTAAATCGACAGACACGGAATCATTCCGCCAGGGCCTCAGCCCGGAAAGACAACGGAAATTGGCTGCGCTGGGTCCGCGCTACTGAGGATGCCGGTAAAGAATATTCTCGCCGTCCAGCCGATACTCCGCCGAGCAAGCGTCGCCCCCGCAGATCATCGCCTCCCGCTCACAAAGCTGCCGGCGCGTAATCAACCCCATGGTTCCGCACTGCGGGCACGACATCACGGCTACGAATGGATTCTGCGCATGCCCCAGCTTCGCCTGGTTTTCAAGCAGGAAAACGGTTCCAGGGTCCATCTTGTCGGGAATCCATTCATTCAGGAATTGCAAGTCGCTGGACATCCTGCCCTCCGAGAGTCTGACGTGACAAAGCAAGTTCCGTTTGGTACCGGTCCGTCCTGGCTACCCCAATCTGATACGGGGCCTCGTCCTTCCAACAGCAGGCTGCGATATTCCGATGATTGCGTCCGAAGAAGTTTCCCTCTCCCGGATTGCCCCCAGTGTCATGGGATGCAACCATTGCGTCAACGTGGAATAAGTAACCTCGTAGTAGCAAGTCGGATTCCCTGCTCAACGCCTCAATTCCCGCTCGACTCCTTCGCCGTTTTATTTGGAGCGTCAGAACTGGCGTCAATCTCTCGATATATCTCGACGTTTCGCAGAATCGCCTGCACATACTCGCGTGTCTGCGTAAACGGAATTGACTCCACAAATTCGTCCATCCCGCCGTACGGCCCCGCTGCCTGCCAGTCCAGCACCCTGCTGTCTCCGGCGTTGTATGCCGCCAGCGCATACTCCGGAACGCCCCCGAACTTGTCGAGCGTCTGTTTCAAATACCGCGTGCCCAGACGAATATTCGTTTCTGGGTCTAGCAGTTGGAATGTCTGAAAATTCTTCATCCCCTCCTGCTTCGCGAGCGATCTTCCAACGCTCGGCAGCATTTGCATCAGTCCCCACGCATTCGCATACGAAATGACCGAAGGATTAAACTCCGACTCTTGCCGAATCAGCGACGCCACCAGATACGGATCGACATTATTTTTCGCCGCCTCAGCTTTGATGATCGTCCAATAAGGCTCCGGGAAAAGAATCCGCCAGTAAGGCAGCGGAATCGACTCGATCGATGCGCTTGCCGCACCAGGAAGTGCACGCTTCAGCGCCCGCAATGCGCGATATGCCTCGCCATACGATGCGTAGATCTGCGCCTCTGCCAGCGCGCTCCACGATCCCGAATCCGGATCAGCCGCAATCTCGCGCGCCAGATATTCATTCAGTCCTGCGTTCGCCAGCAGCTTCGCCTTGGCCAGATGCGGGCTGTCTTCCGGAAAACTCTCTGACAGGTTCGGCAGTTCAGGAGTTTTGATTTGATCCAGTTCCTCAGCAGCTACCGTTTCCGTGCCGTGGCTGCCCAGCGCCGCAAGCCTCTGGCGCGCCATCTGGGCATAGAAAAAATGCTGGTACACACGAACGATAGTGCGGTAATTCGCGGCCGCTTTCCGGGTGTCATGATCCTGTGTTTCGTACAGACGTCCGCGCCAGTAGAGCGCTGACGCCGTCTCCGGAGTGCCCGGAAATTTTTGCATCTGCTCTTCGAAAATACGCGCCGCTTCCTTATAGTTGCCCAACCGGTAGTTCAGCCATCCTGCACGCCAGTGCGCCGCCGACCCATTCTTGTTCGTCGGGAAGTGATCGCCAAGATAAGCGTAGTACTCCGCAGCCTTCGCATATTCTTTCCTCAGCAGGTACATGTTCCCGCTTGAGAAAAGCGCTTCAGCCAGCCACTGGCTCTGCGGAAAGTCCGTCTCCATCCGCATCACAATCTGCGTCTGCGCATCCAGGTCATTTCGATTTCGCGCAAGCTCCATCAGCAGGTAAGCCCTTCGCGCTCCGTTCTCGTCCGGCGTGTCGGGCAGCGCCTGGGCCTGGCTCTCCGTAAGGCGCTTTAGCTTCAGATCGCAATTTGCCGCTGCAACCGCAAAGCCGTTCCGAGTCTTCTCATCCACGTTCGGCTTCTGTGCCAACACACGATACTGATCGCCCGCGTCCTCATATCGTCCGGCTCTGTAGTAGGCGTCTCCCAGGCTGCGCAGCTCATCACTGGTCAGCGAATCCTCCGCCCCAAGGTTAGTCAGCTTGGCCCTCGCGATTGAAGCCTCCGTGCTCAACGGGAACCCCAGCAGCAGAGCCTTATAGATGCGCAGAGCCTCGTCGTTCTGGTTCAGCGCCTGCGCCACAAGTCCAGCCGCAAGCTGATATCCAGCTCTTCCCGCAGCCGGATCGCTCGCCGCCGCATCCAGCACCCGCTTCGCTCCCGCCGCATCGTGCAGATCCAGCAGCACATTAGCTTCCAGTTCCGGAACCTCATCCACAAAGATGCTGTCCGGATACCTCGCTCTGAACCCCTTTAACAGCGCCTCTGCCTGTGCCTCCTGGTCCGACTCGTGATACGCCTTCGCGGCCAGAAAATCGTCATAGTCTTCCAGCGAATCGCCGGCACGTTTCGCCTGTTGCAAACTGCTCACAGCATCTGCATAGCGCTTATCCAGCATGTACGCGTGGCCCAATGCCAGATAAGCGGCTGCCGACGCCTCGCCGCTATGCGAACGAGCATAATTCGTCACGCCGTTGTAGGCCGCTGGCGTCCGCAGTGTCGCCAATTGCTGGGCCATCGGCCGAAGTTGGGAGGAAGCAACAAACGCGCGCTTGATCTTCCGTGCGCTTGCGATTCGACGCCGGCGCTCAGCCGGACTCACATATTTCTTCTTACCTCTGGTCCGGGTCGCCGACCGGCGCGCCTTCGACGTCTTCGAAGAGACTCCCTTTTTGGTCGACTTCCGTTGTCTAACTGGCTCGGCCTTCTTCTTCTGGCTGGCCGTCGCCCCGGTTGCGTTCGTCGACTTAGTGTTCGGCGCGTCGGAGCGCTTCCCCTCCACCGGAGTTGCTGCCATCAGGGCGCAAAGCACCGCCGCAAGAACTCGCGCTGGCGCATGCTTAGAAACAAGGGAAAGAGCTGGATGCATAGTTTCAATGTATGACGGATTCGGCTCCAGCGAACATCAGAGAATCACTACCGTAACGTATCGAGCAATTCCGGCGCCGCACCCCGTCCCCCGAAATCCTTATTGGACCCCTGAAGTCTCTCTATTACACTTAGACGTGTGGGGGCGTTTCTGGTACCCCGCAGAATTCCCGCGACCAATCCCCATGGCGACCATCCAATCCATAGCGAACGAAAACGAGCCTCACCCCGATGTAGCCCTTGTAGAAAGGGTCAAAAACGGGGACATCTCGGCGTACGATGAGCTCGTCCGCAAATACGATCGCCAGATCTTCCGGATCGCGCAGCACATTACGCAAAACCGCGAAGACGCTGAAGACGTAATGCAGGACGCGTTCCTCAAGGCGTACGAGAAGCTCGATCAATTTCAAGGGAATTCAAAGTTCTACACATGGCTGGTCCGGATCGCAGTAAACGAGAGCCTCATGCGCCTGCGCAAGCGGCGTACAGGCAAGATGGTCTCCATCGACGAGGACATCGAGACGGACGAGGGCAGCGTTCCCCGCGACCTCGCCGACTGGGCTCCCGACCCGGAGCAGAATTACACCCAGGCCGAGCTGGCCGATATTCTTCGCAAAACCATCCAGGGACTGCCACCGGGATTCCGGGTAGTGTTTGTACTGCGCGATGTGGACGGCTTGTCCACCGAGGAAACGGCGGAATCGCTCGGCTTGAGCGTGCCGGCCGTGAAATCGCGCCTGCTCCGCGCCCGGTTACAGTTGCGCGAACGCCTCGCCCGCTACTTCAAGCGGAAGAAGGTTCCCAGGGAAAAGGGAGTGAAAAGTGACGTGCACTGAGTTTCTGGCCATGCTCGACGACATGATCGATAACACCGTGACGAGAGAGATGCGCGCCGACCTCCAGGAACACCTCCGCGGCTGCGAGCACTGCGAAGTCACTCTCAACACCACCCGCAAGACCATCGAAATCTACCGCTCCCACGAAATCTACGAGATGCCCCCCACCCTCCGCGACCGCCTCCACAAAGCCATCATGGAACGCTGCAAAAAAGGCTGCTAGGCTTGGCTCTCCGATATTCACGCACACGCTCGGCTTAGGCAAAATCATGTCCAGCACACGGCGATTGATTCTCCATGTTCTCTGGACAGCCGGGACAAGCGGTTGATGCGTATCTCGCGCTCAGACGCCTTCCTGGCGCGTACACAAGGCCCATCCGTCGTTTGGAACACTACGCATAACCTTGCAGGATATTTCGGGTTTTCGTGCAAAACTGGATGTAGTGCGCCCCGGTTCGCGGCGGTATGAAGTCCTCACTCGCGAACCGAATCTGCTGAACATCGGACCGTCCGACAAGCGATCCTGCTAAACGTGATCACCCTTTCCAGCAAACTGGAACAGGGACGAAATCCTAAGTCCTTTAAAACCTTGTATTTGCATCTTAAGTGCAATCGAATCAGCGGATTACATCGACAGCTTCCGGTAAGCTGCTGATTCTAAACGGCAGCACCCCTGGGGGAGGGGGTTATCAGGCTTACTCCGTTCTTAAAGCGTCGATCGGATTTACGGATGCCGCTCGATGGGCCGGCAAAAAGCTGGCCCCAAGAGAGGCGGCTGCGAGCACCACTGCAACAATTGCCAAAGTAGGGAAATCCCACGCAGCCACTCCAAAAAGTAATTTGCCGCCCAGCATCGCTGCCCCGACTGCACAAGCCACACCAATGCCAATGCCCGCTGCCGTCAACCAACCCGCCTGCTGCATCACCATGCCGTAGACCGAACTGCGCTGCGCTCCCAGAGCCATCCGCACGCCGATTTCCCGAGTTCGCTGGCCGACCGAATATGCAATCACCCCATAAAGTCCCACGACCGCAAGCACCAGAGCTATCAGTGCAAACCCATCCACGAGCCACATCGCAGTGCGATGAATCAACGCCGACGCCGTCGTGTTCATCTGCTCTCCCATTGTGAGTTCGCCGTACGTTCCCAGAGTGGGATCGACCTCGTGAACCGCTTTGATCAGCGAAGGCAGAATCGCCTTCTCATCTCCTGTGGTCCGAACTGCAACGGCAACATAGTTCCCTGGACTCTGATACAAGGCCTCATACTCAGTCGGCCAAAGCTCATCATCAAGGCCGCCCTCACGCACGTTGCCAACAACTCCGATGATCTCCCGCATCGACTTCGGATCAAGACCGCCGTTCGCAATCGTCTTCCCGATTGGGTCTTCCCCGGGGAAATATTTCTCCGCCAGTTTCTGGTTGATGATGACCTTGTTGCTCTTCGAGGCTACGTCGTCCGCTGTAAAGAATCGCCCGCGGATGAGCTGCGCTTTCAGAGTCGAAAGATAGCCCGGACTGACATCGCGCTCATTCACCTCGTTGTGTTCGCCATGGAACGGCTTCCCGACAATACGGATCCAATCCGTATTGCAGTTGCACTGAATGGGCAGATCGGTTGAAATCCCCACGGACTCTACTCCAGGCAAAGAGGAGAGCCGCCGATCGAGTTCGCGAAACAGAGCAACCTGTTGTTCAGACTTCGAGTAAGCAGTCGGAGGCGCGACCACTTGCACCGTAGCGAGGTGCGTCGGATCAAAACCCACATCGACATGCAGCAACCGGAAGAAGCTCTTACTCAGCAATCCCGCGCCGACTAGAAGAATGACGGCGAGCGATAATTCAATAACCACGAGGTTGGCTCCCATGCGGCGCCAGAATCGACCTGCAACGGAGCGATTGCCATCACTAAGAGCATCACGAACGTCGAGAAATGAGAGGCGGAGAATCGGAGTCAAAGCCAGCAGACCTATTGCAAGAAGCGCAATGCAGACACTGTAAACAGCCTCGTGCCAATGAAATCCCACACGCCAGAGGAACGTCAGATTCTGCGCCATCGTCTTCGGAATTAGGCTCGTCAGTCCCTTCATCGCCCCGTTTGCTACGAGGATGCCTGCTGCGCATCCAAGCAGACCTAGCAGAAAAGCTTCCGTAACAAACTGTCTGGAGATGCGTGCGGGCGTAGCGCCAAGCGCACCGCGGACTGCAATCTCGCGCCGCCGAGACTCGGAGCGAACGAGAAACAAACTTGCCACGTTAACCGACGCAATAAGTAACAACAGGCCAGATGCAGCCAGCAGAGTGAGCATGATGGGCTTCATCGGTCCGACGATGATCTCCGAGAGAGGCTCGACCACTGCGCCCTGGCCTTTGTTTGAGCCGGGATACTGTATCTCGAGCTGCGCCGCGATGGCTTTCATCTCGTCGAGCGCAGCTTTCGCCGTTACTCCATCACGAAGGCGCCCGATGCCAAAGAGGTTATGACAACTCCGCCTCTGCTCGCATTGGTTCTTGTCAAGCAGAGGAACAAAGAATTCAGCGTTAGTGCGAGGCGCAAATTCAAAATTTCGCGGCAGGACGCCAACGATCGTGTACGCTGAACCGTCCAATGTGGCGGACTGGCCAACCACATTGCCTCGCGACCCGAATCTTTTTCTCCATGTGCCGTAAGTCAGCATCGCGATCTTCGCACCGCCCGGACGGTCGTCGCCGGGATGAAAAACGCGTCCAAGCATGGGTTGCACGCCCAGAGTGCGGAAGAAACCATCGCTGACACGCGCTGCGGGAACCGGCTCAGAGCCAGACGGAGTGCGAAGCAGATATCCCGACCCGCCGTAAACGTCCAGAGAGCTGAAGGAATGGTTCAAGCGCTTCCAGTCCTCGTAATCCGCACGAGAAAGATTGGAGCGATGAAGCATCTCGCCACTTTCGGCAACATCCATAAGCCGATTCGGTTCCGCATATGGCAAAGGCTGAATCACCGCAGCGTCGACAAAAGCAAAAATCGCTACGCTCACTCCCATTCCAATCGCAAGGATGAAGATGGCGGTCAGCGCGAAACCGGGATTCTGGCGGCACTGGCGCGACGCAAACCGCAGGTCCTGAACAATGCTTTCCCATGAAAACGCAATCACCTGATGGCTCTCCTCGCGAAGATGCGCGGAATTCCCGAACTGCTTCCCCGCAACGGCGTGGGCAGATGCAGGGGTCATGCCATCCGCGATTAACTCTCTTTCGACCTGCTCGCGGTGAAATGCCATTTCCTCGTCGAGATCCGAGCGAAACCGGTCACGACGAAACAGCATGCCGAATTTTCTCGCGATTCGCTCGAGCGGGTTCATGTGCCCTCCATTGGTTTAGTGCGGACTCGAAACTCTGAGAAGCTTACGCTTCACTCAGCACGCGTCCAATCGCCGTAATCATTTGCTCGAATTGCGTGACTTCAAGTCCAAGCTGCTTGCGTCCCGCAACGGTCAGCGTGTAGAAGCGTGCACGCCGATTGGTTTCCGTCATCTTCCACTCGGCCTTCACCCAGCCTTGAAGAAGTAGCCGTTGCAGCGCCGGATAAAGTGAGCCCTCTTCGACCGTGAGGACGTCGTCGGAAATGTGCTTGATGGATTGCGCGATGCCGTAGCCGTGCAAAGGTGCGCGGGTAAGCGTCTTGAGAATCAGCATGTCCAGAGTGCCAGGAAGGAGTTCCGGTCTCTTCACGTGTCTATATATAGTCCATCTAGGGATAGAAAATCAAAGGATGTGTGACGAACCGCAACAGAACTGCCGATTAGAGATTCGGAAGTAAAGAGCACAAGCCAATGACCTCGACTCATCGCTTTCTACTCCCTACTCCCGGTTCCCTTTTTCAATGTTTTGCGAACATCTCCATTACATCCTTACGGAGTGCGATGCGGCTGTCGTTGCGTGTGTAGAACATGTGACCGCCGGGAAATTCGTGCACCGACACACGCGTAGGATCGCCCATCACCGGTATCTGGTCCACCGTGAGGACCGAGCCCATAAACGGACAGGACAGATCGTTCCAGCCGTGAACAATCATGACGCGCAGCTTCGGGTCCGCTGCAACAGCCTCACGCAGATCTGGCACCGAGCCCTGTCGCAGTTCGGCATCGCGATCCCATTGACGATTCACGTCGTACGACAACGCGTTGTACCGCGCATCAATTTTCCAACCAACAGTTCGGGTCACGAAGTCCACCATTGCGGTAGTGAGCGGAGCAACAATGCTGGCGAGAATGGGATCCTGCGCACGCTGTTCCGGCGCGAACGGAAACGGATCGAACGAGGTCACATTGGAATCGTAAACCGATCCCAGCTTGCCTTCTTCGCGATGAACTTCGCGCAGATACGCGCCGGTTTCGATGCGACCGCCGGAGAACTTCACGAAAGAGGGATCCAGGCCAGTCATTTCCGTGACTCTGGCGATCATCTTCTGCGTAGCTGCTTCATCTGAGCGGCCTTTCAGCAGAGTCGTCGCATATTCGCCTTGCGTGTATGCGATTACATCTGCCATCGCTTGAGGGCTCAGCTTCTTCTCACGCTCCAGATGTGCAGCAGTGATCGAAGGCAGCGTCATCATCCAGGGGAGCGGCGACAGGTCGCCATTATTCTCGATCGTGGGATTGAGATACGGTGAAACCAGGACCACGCCATTCAACGCAACGCCAAGCTGCGATTGTAGGTAATGCGTGATGCGCGGTCCGCGGAAGCCTCCATAGCTTTCTCCAACGAGATACTTGCGCGAACTGAGCCGATCGTTCTTGACGAGCCAGTCATAGACAATTCGCGAAAGATATTCAATGTCAGGTTGAGTGCTGTAGAACAGTTTTTTCGTTTCTGCCTCGGGGACCAGCGAACGGCTGAAACCCGTACCAACAGGATCGATGAACACAAGATCGGTGAAGTCTAGCCACGTTCCTGGATTGTCCACCAGATTGGTCGGGTCCGAAGGGCTATCTCCCTCGTTGCCTGCATCGAGGTGCTTGGGGCCAATTGCGCCCAGGTTCAGATAAACAGACGATGCGCCCGGACCGCCGTTGAAGGCGAATGTCACCGGACGGTTCTGACCCTCCATCGTGTAGGCAGTCACAACGACTTCGCCGGCAACTTTCCCTTCTCCGTCGCGCACAGGAAGCGCGCCAACTGTGACGGTGTATTTCAGGATCTTTCCATCGAGCTGTATGGTCTGCTGAATGTGCGCTTCCGCTGGCAAAGGAGGAAACGCGGACTTTTCGGGCGTGCCTTTATCGGCAGGCTTTGCTTTATCTGCCGCTGGAGGATTCTTGTCAGATTGTGCAAGGCTACAAACCGGAACGCATACAAGGCAGCAAAACACGCAGGCAACCAATGCCCTACGCAAGGGGAAAAGATTCATAATGACCATGCGACTAACATACATGGTCGATTGCACCCGCTGGCAAGCCAGCAGTCGCATGATTTAACCTCAGAATCGGCATGAAAATTAAGCACTACTTGATTGCGCCAGTTGCGTTCGCCGCTTTTTCAGCAGTGGCATTCGCGCAGGAAGCCTCCAAACCGGCAGAAGAACCGCTCCCCGATGCGCCACAAGCCACCCCAGCTGCGCAGGTGCATCCGAACGGACCCACAGTTGTGATGGACACCTCGATGGGCCGCATCACGTGCCAGTTCTTCCAGAAGGAGGCGCCAAAAACGGTGGCCAACTTCATCGCGCTCGCGCAGGGCACGAAAGATTGGACCGATCCCAAGACGCACGAAAAGATGCACAACAAACCGCTCTACGACGGAACCATCTTCCATCGCGTCATCCCTGAGTTCATGATTCAGGGTGGTGATCCAACGGGAACCGGAATGGGCGATCCGGGCTTTTCGTTCGAAGATGAGTTCAATCCGGGTCTGAATTTCGATGTTCCCGGTCGACTCGCGATGGCGAATTCCGGTCCCAACAGCAACGGGAGCCAGTTTTTTATCACCGAAGTTCCGACCGAACACCTGAATCAGCACCACACAATCTTCGGGCAGTGCGATGAACCGAGTATCGGTTTGGTGAAGGCTATCGCCCGCGTGGAGCGCGATCCAGACGATAAGCCGGTTACGCCCGTAGTGTTGCAGAAGGTGACAATTGTGCCGGAAGGTCAGCAAGCGCCGCCCGCACCCGCGACTACGACGCAACCATCTCCTACGCCTCAACAATAATCAAAGAAACCTGGCCTCAATTAGAGCGGGGCACGCTACATTTCCCACCAACAGACAGGAGTTTTCATGGCACTCGCACCTGGAACTTACGCCAACTTCAACACGAGCGAAGGCAAAATCGTTGTGCGGCTCTTCGAGTCCGACGCACCCATCACGACCAAGAACTTCATTGAATTAGCCGAGGGCGCGAAGGAATGGACGCATCCAGGCACACGCGAGAAGTCATCGAACAAGTTGTTTGACGGCACAATCTTCCACCGCGTCATTCCCGACTTTATGATCCAGGGCGGCGATCCGACGGGGACCGGAATGGGCGGACCTGGCTATCGCTTCCAGGATGAGACGAAAGGATCTCCGCACCGCTTCGACAAGCCGGGCAAACTGGCAATGGCCAACTCCGGTCCGAACACCAACGGCTGCCAATTCTTCATCACTGTTGCGGCGACGCCGTGGCTCACCGGCAATCACACCATCTTCGGCGAAGTTGTCGAAGGGCAGGATATCGCTGACAAGATTTCCAAGGTCCCTCGCGGCGCGCAAGACAAGCCGGCGAAGCCTGTCGTTCTGGAGTCGGTGACGATCGAGCGTGTGGCCTAATTCAGCTCACAACTGCTGAGGTTTGGCTCCGCAGAGTTCGATGATTGCGGAGCCAAATTTTTCCACCTTTGCGGGGCCAATGCCGTCGATCGCGAGAAGCTCGCGCGGATTCGAAGGACACGACAGCGCAACCGCTGTGAGCGTGCGATCGTGCAGCACGCAATACGGCGGAACGCGCAGACGCTTCGCTTCGGAAGCGCGCCATTCCCTGAGGCGAACAGCTATAGTTGCGGCTGCAGCCGAAAGGCTGATTGAAGCAGGTTGCGACGAACTCTTCGGCGGCTTCGCGACTTTGCGTGGGACCTTATTCGCAGTCAATGGCGCAAACTCTTCAGCGATACCATCTCCAATCAGCAAATCCATTTGAGAGACAGAGCGAATCGTTTTGATGGCGCTCACTTTGCGGTAGCGTCGGACTTCTCCGTCTTTCTCATACTCCGCATCGTCGATATTGACGAGATGTGCGCGAGCCAGCGAATCGAGCAACGCATCGAAATCGCCGCGACTGATTCGGCCAGAGGGATCGATCGCTTTCTGCAACGTACCAGCAGCTTTGTAGTCTACTGGCCTCAACTCGTCAAAGATGCTTTCCGCAACGGCACGCTCGGCGCTTGTGGCGCGGCGGAACATGCGTAGAACCGCTCCGGCCGGATCGCAGATATCGCACTTTCCGCATGCCTGTGCTGCATCTTCCTCATCGCCGAAGTGGCGCACCAGAGCGCTCATTCTGCACTGGCTGGATTCGGTGAAGCGAAGCACCTTTTCGAACTGCTCGGCGCGGAACTGAGCCTGGATGGAATAGGTTCGTTTCCAATTGGTCGCTCCGAGTGCAACGTTGCCTGCATAGTCAACACGGGCTCCTCCGTGAATCTCCAGTTTCTCGAGGGCCTTATCGAATTCTTCTTCGCTCAGCTTCGATGCAGCGCGCAGATCCTCCATCGGGCGCGGCACACCATCAAGCATTCTGAAGACCTGGTGCAGGTTATCGGTTGGCGGATAGTCGCGGTTCAGGAAGAAGTCGTGTGTGCGCTGGTCAGCGTAGGAGTGCATAAGAAAGGTGCGGCTCGGCGAACCGTCGCGACCGGCTCGGCCGATCTCCTGGTAGTAGCCTTCGAGCGTTCCCGGAAGGCCTGCGTGAATGATGGTGCGAATGTCAGGTTTGTCGATGCCCATGCCGAAGGCGATGGTGGCGACGACTACTTCGAGTTGTCCCGAAAGAAAGGCTCGCTGGACGCGCTCACGTGTCTCGCCATCTAAACCGGCGTGATAAGCGGCAGAGGGCATGAGTTGCGAGAGTTGTTCGGCGAGTGCTTCGGACTGCTTGCGAGAGGTGGCGTAAACGATTGCGGGACGATGCGCTCTCTTCGAGAGGAGCTTACAGATCGCGAAAGGGCGCTCGGGAATTGGAAGCTCGACGACTTCAATGGCGAGGTTGTCGCGGCGGAAACCGTGTATGAATCGGGCAGGATTTGTCATTCCGAGTTGCGCAGTAATGTCAGCCTGCACAGCCGGAGTTGCGGTCGCGGTGAGCGCGAGGACTGGAACGCAGTTGCCGTTGCGTAGAACAGGCAAGTGCTGGCCAATCATGCGGTAATCGGGACGGAAATCGTGACCCCATTGCGAGATGCAGTGCGCTTCGTCAATAGCGATGAGCGCAGGCGGATGCTTGGCGAGCATTTCTGGAAAACCGGGAACGCGAAGGCGCTCGGGCGCGATGAAGAGGAAATTGAGATTGCCACGAAGGTAGTCCACGCAGGCCTGGCGAGACATTCCGCGATCGAGGCCGGAATGAATGCGCGCGACACGAAGACCCAGTGCTGCGAGCTTCGCAAACTGGTCCTCCATAAGAGCAATCAGGGGTGAGATGACGAGAGCCGTACCCCCGAGGGCGATTGCGGGCAGTTGGTAGCAGAGCGACTTCCCTGCCCCAGTCGGCATGACCAGCAGGAGATCGCGGCCGGCGATGGCGGCGCGGCAGACTGCTTCCTGATTGGCACGGAACTGCGGGAATCCGAAGACAGAGTGGAGTAGCTGGGCGAGGTTGTCCGGATTGATTTGAGCAGCCAACGAGAGAGGACCTGATCGGAATTCTCTCTCAACTCTACAGGGATTGTTGACCAGTTCGTCTCAGGCGTGACCTGATGGGTGTGTCAATTCTGGTTCGCGCGCGAGTCGCGCATGCGCAGAATCGACCGGATCCGGGTCACCTCCCCTCCATCTAATTCGCTAAGTTCCTGCAAATGAAGGCCTTGTAAAATCACTAACTGGCTACATTCCTGTATTTAAATGAGATAACTTCAAATTACCTGTTTTCGTGAGTTTGGGTCCTCGAGCTTTTTCGGCGCTGATCAGCGTGGCGTACGTCGCAGCACACGACTGAAGGCGCAGTTCTCCCGCATGGCTCAGGATAAAGAACTGCGGAAAATAAACGGCAAATCCGCGCAGCTGTAAGTGATTCGGAATCCGCGGCGTCAACGAAAAAAGCGCGGGACGTATTGACCAGCAACGCACAGAGGCCGAAATAATTACCCCGTCGGACAAAGTTGGAGATCGTCGCATCCAAGGGCGCATGGCCGCTCCGCTGCTCCGGCTTGTGGGCAACAACCACACCGTAGAGATCGCAAGTATTCGGCTGCTGGGTGTGGAAGCTGAGAACGGCCGCAAGCTGCTGTTCACCGTCATTTTCCTGGTTGTGCTTTACTTGATCTATAAAGTGCTGTGCGCAATCGCGGCAACTTTGGCGGCGATCGCCAGCGCGTCGCGTTCTGGACGCGGCAGGTCGTGAGCCTCCTCATCTTCGTATGCGCAATTGTCGGACTGGTTTCGATCTGGTTCGACAATCCCGCTCGGCTTGCTACCGGCGCAGGGCTGCTGGGAGCGGGGCTGGCTCGGGCCGCATAGTCACCATCTCGAACTCAGAGATTTTCGAGCAGCCAGCGTACAACTACACGCGGGATTTCCATACATCTGGGAGGAGATGCACTTCCCCATTTCATTCAAAGGATGATCGAAGGCGCGCTGAAGAGACCATTCTGAACGCGGTGCGCGCGCACACGCAGGAGATCGGCAACATGGCCCAGCCAGAGCTCGAACGCCTGAAGGAACGGTTCTTCATTGAAGCGGCCGACATTCACCCCAAAGTATTCCTGCGCATTACTGAAACTGAGTGGAACTGGCGGGGCGGTTCCTCTGCACCACGCACGAGGTGCGCACGTTGAAAGACAGGATCAGCTCGTAACACCGCCAGCGGACCCCAGCGCCGGTCTCCCAGCGGCTCCAGATTATTTCGCTGTGCGGCGAGGTCAGGTCGTCCGCTGCACGTAATGCCAGTAGGCCTTCTCGACGACCATACCTTATTCGTATCGGCGGCCGAGGTTTGGGCAGCCAGCCCTGAGACGCACAGAAATATCACTTCGACGTACACGGTTGCTTTGATCATGGTGCGGTCGCACCAGCGTTTTTTGATGTTTCAAAATGGAGCTTAGAACTTTTGCTGTCTCAAAATGGGTGGCCGGAGTATGCTTGCTCAACGATTCCCCAGTTGCCAGTTGCTGAGCCCTCTCTCTGAGCGGCGGGCTGTCTCGTCATAAAAAAATGAAAGAGGAGGAAAGACGATGAAGTACATGATCACGTGGAATGAACGTCCGCAGGGTTCGCCGCTGGAATACGAAAACGCACAGAAGCGGATTCTGGATGTCTTTAGCCCGTGGAAGACGCCCGCTAATTTCAAAATCGAGTCGTTCGTGATACGGGTCGGCGACTGGGGAGGGTACATGCTGATGGAATGCGATGACCCGCTGGAGGTGCATAAGTTCTGTTCGATGCTACCTGCATTCACGTTTGAGGCTCGGCCCGTCGTACCGGTTGCAGACGCCATCCGCGTTGAACTAGAGGCGATGGCCTATCGAAACGGCCTGGATGCCAAGTGATTTCGTGGTGCTCTTATTCAGTCGCGAACGATGCTGACGTTTAGATCTTGTGCTCGATCAAGGCGCTCGCGAAGACTGCAGCATAGATCACCGTCAAAATGATCCAGAAGGCATGCTTACCCAATCGAACCCCTTGCTGCGGGTAATTTCCAACCGCCCTGGAGCGAAGGAGTCGCGATAGCAGAAGTGCGATAGCGGGAGGAAGAAGGATAGCAAGTACCAAGGCTAAAGAATGCATTGGAACCTTACGGAGCGAGCGCGCCAAGCGCATGGCGGCACACGTCTTCTAATAACGCATGAAAGGACCCTGCACCTTTGATACTGCGGCGGGAATGCAGGTTGTTCCCGCCAGTTTATTCCTCAGCGAGAATCGCGGCGCGAGTTCAATGGCAAGTTTGAGATGGAGAGCAACGGCGATCACCTCGACGCTGTGCCAAGGTTGGCTAGTCTCATTCGACGCTCAAGGCATAAGCTGTACGCGGGGAGTTCCGCATGTCTGTGAGCAATGGCGTTATCCGAATCCCGTGTACTCATTCCGTGGATGAAACGATCGAGAGGCTCAAGAGAATTCTCGAATCCCGGAGTGTCAAGCTCTTCGCTCTGATCGATCATAGCGGTGAGGCGGCAGCGGCAGGCGTGCAAATGCCAAACACGAAGCTGGTGATCTTCGGCAGTCCTAAGGCAGGAACGCCGGTGATGCTGGCTTCACCAAGCATCGCGCTGGATCTGCCCTTGAAGATTCTGGTGACAGAGGACGACGAGGGCAAAGCGTTCATCTCCTATAACGCCGTGCAGTTTCTTGCTGAGCGGCACGGAATTCCATTTGAGCTGATCAAGGTTCTCTCCGCCGTCGTTGGGATTGCCGAAGCGGCAGCGCAGTAGGGAGAACTCGAGTGAGCCAGCACGTCCGACTCAGCACATCGAACCGCGAGGCGATTGCGCCAGGATTCCGTTGGTCCTGCAAAATGCCGGGAGAGAGCGGGTGTTTGTGACGTCTTTTGGATTTTTACGCATTGCTTTTGTGTCGACGGTCGTTCTGGGCGTGCCTATGGTGGGCCAATCTGGTGCGGATTTCCTCTCTCAGTACAAGGGAGCCGCATTCCACGACAGGAGATATAACAGCGGGCCGCAGAGAATTCCTGGAATGGTGATGTGCGCCCACTACGACCTGGGCGGCGAGGGTGTGGCCTATCACGAGTCGACGCAAAGAACAACGGGAGCGGATCTTTGAATCCTCCGAACGGAACCTATCTGAACGAGTTCCGGATGAACGAGGGCGTGGATACGTCGTACATGAAGTTCAGACTCGATCCGAAGATCGATGACAACCCATTCAACAAGGTGACGCCGCCGGCTGGACTCCTTTACGTCGGATGGACGGAGCCGGGAGAGTGGTTCAACTTGACGGTCGATGTGGCGGACAGCGGAGAGTATTCGGCCGATCTGCTGTATACGTCCAACCGAGGCGGGACAATCTCGCTGGACGTGAATGGGAAGCCGGCAACACGACCGCTGAAGGTCACCTCAACGTACGACGCGGCCGATCCGGTCGCGTGGCGGCAGTGGCACCACTGGAATGTGGTGCACGATCTTGCGCGGGTTCACCTCGAGAAGGGCCGAAATGTTCTTACAGTGCACACGCTCAGCGAGGGGCAGATGAATTACGCAACCCTCGAGTTCAAACATCGCGAGCGTTGAATCGGTTTGTGCGATGAAGGTAACCGCACTAGAAGAAGTACGGCCTGGCGAATGTCAAGCCGGTAACGGTGCGAAGGTATATTGGAGGCCGTAGTCACCGCTCGTGTGCTGACTCGGCTCAGATGATTCGCTGAAGCACGGATTGCAGAACGCTGGTTGGTTCGGGCGGATTGCCAGTGGGAGCCCCAGTGGTTGTTACATGATTGTTCGAAACCATATGGTGCACCAGTAACGGAACCACGATTGCGAGGCCGCCGCGAACCACACCGGGCGAGAGGCCAGTGCGCTGCGCGATGCTCTCGATGAGGCCGGTGCCTTCCGTGCCGCTCTCGATCGCGGTTGGGTTAGGTTGGGTGTTGCCCTGCGACCATTGCTCGACGAAGCTTCCCATGCCGTTGCGTTGAAAATTCTGAATGAGAGACCCGACGCCGCCGCGAGCTTCGAGTTCATGCATCAGGCCACCGGCAACCTGTGCGTGTTCAGAAGCCGCGGGGCCTTTCGCCATGGATACAACGGTGTTGAGGATGTCCATCGATTCACCTCGGATTGCTGTGAGGTGGGATGCGGAGGGGATGGAAAGGGGTGGTCCGAACCCAGATCCCAAAGTCGAGACCTGGGTGCCCGGACGGTTTGTGGAATCGATCAGTCGCCGGATACTGGTTCGGCGATGGTGTGAGTTTCGGAGGCTGGGGGCTTAATGCCTTCCTGAATCAGGTCGTAGCGATCGAGGTTCATCACCTTGGTCCAGGACTTCACGAAGTCTTTCACGAAGTCCGCCTGCGCGTCGCCGCCCGCGTACACCTCGGAGATGGCGCGCAATTGTGCGTTCGAACCGAAGATCAGGTCGATGACCGTACCGGTCCACTTCAGTTCGCCCGTCTTCCGATCCTTTCCTTCAAGCACGTGCTCGGCAGCCGCGGACTTCTCCCATTTCGTGCGCATATCGAGCAGGTTGATGAAGAAGTCGTTGGTGAGAGTTTCAGGCCGCTTGGTGAAGACGCCGTTTTTGGAGCCGCCGTAGTTTGCTCCCAGGACACGGAGGCCACCAACTAAAACAGCCATCTGCGGAGCTGTGAGAGTAAGCAACTGCGCCTTGTCGAGGAACAGGTTGGCTGCGTATTCCTCGAGCCCCTTCTGGACGTAGTTTCGGAAACCATCTGCTTTGGGCTCGAGCACCGCGAATGACTCAACATCGGTTTGATCCTGCGTGGCATCTGTCCGTCCCGGCGAGAACGGGACTTTGATATCCTGACCGGCTTTCTTGGCCGCGGCTTCGATGGCGGCATTGCCGGCGAGAACGATGAGATCAGCAAGCGAGATCCGCTTCAATCCTGCAGATTTTCCATTGCCGCTGGCTTGCGAGCTGTTGAACTCTTTCTGGATGCTTTCAAGCTTCGAGAGCACCCTGGCGAGTTCGGCGGGCTGATTCACTGCCCAGTTCTTTTGCGGTTCGAGGCGAATGCGGGCACCGTTTGGGCCTCCACGCTTATCGCTGCCGCGGAAAGTAATGGCCGATGCCCATGCGGTCGTGACAAGTTGAGAGATGGAGAGACCGGAGGCAAGTACCTTCGCCTTCAGTGTCTCCACATCTTTGTCGCTGACCAGTTCGTGATCGACCTCGGGAACCGGATCCTGCCAGATCAGCTCTTCTTTTGGAACCAGCGGGCCGAGGTAGCGCGTGATGGGGCCCATATCGCGATGCGTGAGCTTGAACCATGCCCGCGCGAAGGCGTCAGCTAACTCAGCGGGATTCTCGAGGAAGTGGCGCGAGATCTTCTCGTAGGCCGGATCGACGCGGAGCGCGATGTCCGACGTGAGCATCGTTGGATGGTGGCGCTTCTTGGGATCGTGCGCGTCGGGAACAGTCCCGTCGCCGCTGTTCCCTTTGGGCTTCCATTGATGTGCGCCTGCCGGGCTCTTGTAGAGTTCCCACTCGTACTTGAAGAGCGTTTCGAAGAAGCTGTTGTCCCACTTGGTCGGGGTGGGTGTCCAGATGCCTTCGAGTCCGCTGGTAATGGCGTGCGCTCCAACGCCGGTTTCGAAGGTGTTCTTCCAGCCGAGACCCATGTCTTCGAGGAGTGCTCCCTCGGGCTCGGGACCGACGTAGCTCGCGCTGGCGGCGCCATGAGTCTTGCCGAAGGTGTGGCCGCCGGCGATGAGCGCAATGGTCTCATAGTCGTTCATAGCCATGCGAGCGAAGGTTTCGCGGATATCATGCGCGGATCTGGCCGGATCAGGGTTGCCGTTGGGACCTTCGGGATTCACGTAGATCAGGCCCATCTGCACGGCTGCGAGCGGATTGGCGAGTTCGCGATCGCCTTTGTAGCGCTCGTCGCCGAGCCAGGTGGTCTCAGGACCCCAGTCGATGTCCAACTCCGGTTCCCAGACGTCGGCACGGCCACCGCCGAAACCGAACGTTTTGAATCCCATCGACTCGAGGGCGACATTGCCGGCAAGAATCATCAGATCGCCCCACGAGAGCTTGCGGCCATACTTCTGCTTGATGGGCCAAAGCAGGCGACGAGCCTTGTCGAGGTTGCCATTGTCGGGCCAGCTATTCAGAGGAGCGAACCGCTGCGCTCCTTTGCCCCCGCCACCGCGGCCGTCATAGATGCGGTAAGTACCCGCGGAGTGCCACGCCATGCGAATGAAGAGGGGGCCGTAGTGGCCGAAGTCGGCGGGCCACCAGTCTTGCGATTCAGTCATGAGCGTGTGCAGGTCCTTAATCACCGCATCGAGGTCGAGAGACTTGAATTCTTTTGCGTAGTCGTACTCCGCAGCCATGGGATTGGAGAGCGAGGATTGCTGATGAAGAATGGCGAGATTCAGGGATTTGGGCCACCACTTGCGGTTGCTGTCGCCGCCGGCAGCGGTGTGCTTGAGCATGTCGCCCGAAAATGGGCACTTGGATTCGTCAGACATCTTTTCTCCTTGAACTCTGGTTGGGGAGGAGGTTTCCCGGGGGATTCCCGGCAGACACACATCGCGTTTGAGCTTAAGTTAGATGGCGGGACGTCGATTAAGCAAATCAATTGTTTCTTTGATGATGATTGGCTGGGTCTATGATGAAAAGAGGAATCTAGCGGACTCCAGGCGCTCGTTAGCGGGGTCAGGTTGAATCTTCAGGAACTGCGATATCTCGTGGCGATTGCGGAGCAGCGGCACTTTGGCCGTGCGGCAGAGGCATGCCATGTGAGCCAGCCAACGCTGAGCAGCCAGATCAAGAAGCTCGAAGAGGAACTGGGAGTGACTCTGCTTGAGCGCACGAATAAGCGGGTTGCACTCACGTCGGCGGGCGGTCAGATTCTGCACCATGCACGGCGAGCATTGGCAGAGGCGGCTCAAATCGAAGCTCTGGCGCGGGCAGCACGCGATCCACTGATCGGACCGCTAAAGCTGGGAGCGATTCCGACGCTCGCACCCTATCTTTTACCGTTGATTCTGAAGCCGCTGAAGCAAGGGTATCCGGGACTGACGATTGAGTTGTGGGAAGATCAGACGCGCGTGCTGGTCGAGAATTTACGAAATCACAAATTGGACGCAGCTCTGCTGGCAACGGCGACCGACGCGCCGGAGATCACTGAGATTGTGCTGTTCGACGAGCCGCTGCTGGCTGCGCTGCCGCGTAATCATCGATTGGCGACCGCGAAGAAGGTGGATGAACAGGCACTCAAGGATGAGTTGCTGGTTCTGGCTGACGGACATTGTCTGGCGAACCATGCTCTGGCAGCCTGCGGTGCGAAGCATGGTCATTCGCACATGCGAGGAGGGCTCCAGGGCGCGATGCAGGCAGCAACTCTGGAAACACTCGTCAACCTTGTTGCCGCAGGGTATGGCTCAACGCTGATTCCGGCTCTAGCTGCTGAGTCGCTCAAGACCCGCGGAATCGCGCTCGTGCCTTTGGCTGGACGGTCCCGAAGAACGATCCGGCTGGCGAGCCGGCCAGGGTTCCCGAGAGCACAGGCTCTCAGGGCAGTCGAGAGGGTAATTCGCAAGGCAGTCAGCTTTGCTTGAACCTCGCTGTTCCTGAGGCGAATTGCTGCTGTCCGTGCGGTGCGCGTCAGGTCTCGAAGGGGATGAGGCGCAGTGACACCCTCGATCATGTGGCGGCTAATTTTGTTGGGTTGGGGATGCATTCGGCGCTGTGGAAAACTCGGGCTAAACTCAATAAAACTGCCCCAATTTCCGAAAAAAGCCTAGAATAAACGAAAAAGGTGGATTCGGGACCCCCTTATCCACAAAAGAACCCCCTGGTGAGATTGACCCTGACTTTTGGGGTCCATAGAGTCTGTAATCGAAGAGGGAGCAGGCGCAGCGACGATGAGGATCCTGTCGAGGCGGCCCCAGTTCCCCTTCAGGCGTGAAGTCGGCGCCGGTTGACCGTCCCAGCGAGCGACTTTCGCTTCCTGGGTATCGTGGTTCCCCGCTGCTGACTTCGGTGATTCCGTTCGAATTCTGCTGACCCGGAGAGAGCATGCTGAAACTGAAAAAAATCCACATCCTCGGCTTTAAGAGCTTCTGCGACCGGACCGAACTGACGGTTCCGGGAACAGGTATTGCCGTCGTCGTGGGGCCGAACGGGTGCGGAAAGTCGAACATCCTTGATGGGGTGAGCTGGGTACTCGGTGAGCAAAGCGCAAAGAGTCTCCGCGGCGGAAGCATGCAGGATGTGATCTTTGCGGGGACGCGCGACCGCAAGCCGTTGGGCATGGCTGAAGTGACGATCACGATGGTCGATCCCGAGGCGTATGACGGGCCGATCCCCGTGGAACCGGAGGTAATGGTCGATCACGACGGACCGGCAGATTGGGATGAAGAAGAACTCCGGCGGCAGAAAGCCGCTGAAGCCGAGGAGATCATTGCGGCGGAGCAGCCTGGGGTAGCGGAAGATGATGAGATCGCTGGAGAGGGCGATGTTCCCGCGCAGGCAGCTTCTGATGCAAACGCCGAAGCCGCCGCATACGGTCCGCAACCGGTGGTGCTGAAGATCCGCCGTCGCAAGTTCAATCGTACGCCCCAGAAAGGCGAGGTGGTCATCACCCGCCGGCTCTTCCGTACCGGAGACAGCGAATACCTGCTGAACGGGAAGCTCTGCCGCCTGCGCGACATTCAGGACATCTTCATGGGCACCGGTCTCGGGCCGGAAAGCTACGCGATCATTGGCCAGGAGCGCATCGGCCAGTTACTCAGTTCCAAGCCGCACGATCGCCGCGCCATCATCGAAGAGGCTGCGGGCATCACGCGCTTCAAGACGAAAAAGCGTCTCGCCGAGTTGCGACTCGAAAGCGCGAAGCAGAATCTTGCCCGTGTTGACGACATCTTCGAAGAAGTCACGCGGCAGATGAACAGCCTGAAACGTCAGGCGTCGAAGGCGGAGAGGTTCGCACAGGTTCGCGATGAGCTGCGGGGACGGCTGCGCGTTGTGCTGGCAAGCCGCATGGCACTCATGGATGCGGAACAGTCGCGGCTTGAACGCGAGATTGCGGAGTTTGCCGACAAGATTATGGCGGGCGTCGCGGAGATTGAGACCGCTGAGACTAGCCAACATGCGCTTACAGAGCGTGGGTACGAACTCGATCGCGAAGGACAAGATGCGCAGAATCGCGCGAATTCCTCAGCCGTTGAACTGGAGCGCGCAGCGGCACGGCAGCGCAGCAACGCAGAGCGCGTGAGCGAACTTGAAGCGCGGATTGCGGCGGCAGCCGGTGAACTGGAGACTACGAAGACGCAGCTCAGCTCAATCGCGGAAGAGCGCCAGCAGCAGAAGGTGTTCCTGGAGACGGCGGCCGGTGAGGCGCATGCCTTCCACGAGAAGGTCCAGGCACGCCAGCACGAGGCGCGCACCGCAGCGGAGGAGGTATTCAACGCTGAGCGGCAGCTTGAGAGCCATCGTCGTCATGCGATGCACCTGCTGACGCTTGCGGGTAATGCGCGCAACAGCACGGCGCAGGCGGAAGAGAGCCTGGCGGCACTGGAGCGCGAATCCGAGCGGTTGAATGCCGAAATGAGCCAGGCGCGCATTGAGCAAGAAAGCCTGGGAGTTCAGAGTGGGCAGGCGCGGCTGAAGTTCGAGTCGGCTGCTGAGAGCCTGAAGACCCTCGAGAGCGATATCGCTGAATTGCGGGAGACACTGCAGGCTCGTCGTTCGGAAGAAAGTTCTGCCAGGGCGCGGGCAAACCAGCTGCGGAGTGACATGGCCGGCATTGCCGGACGGCGCGACTCGCTGCAATCGCTGATTAAGGACCACAGCTACTCGACTGACACCGTTCGGAAGCTGCTGCGCCCCGGTGCACTGCAGAATGGTTCAACTCCGGTCGGAACGCTGGCAGACTTCATCGAAGTCAGCGGTGAACATGAGGGAGTTGTCGACGAATTCCTGCGTGATGAACTGAATTACGTTGTCGTAAAGAGCTGGCACGCGGCGGAAGAAGGCGTTCGCGTTCTAAAGACGAGCGTGGACGGTCGCGCTACATTTCTGATTCACCCTGAGGGCGCGCACGGTCACGGAGGCAATGGCTACAGCGAGAAGATAAACGCCGAGGGTGTGACTCCCCTGCGTGAGCAGGTACGGCTGCTGAACGGATTCGGGCACACACTCGAAACGATTCTGCCCAAGCTGCGCGATGGATATCTGGTAGAGACTGCGGAACTCGCGCAGACGATGGCCAGCGATCACGCGCACGCCTATTTCCTTACTCCGGAAGGCGAGTGCTTCCATAACGCAACTGTTACGGGCGGCAAGCCGGCCAGCGCCGGTCCGCTGGTGCTGAAGCGCGAGTTGCGTGAGATGGAAGTGCGATTGGCGACCATCGAGCGCGATCTTGGTCAAGCGGAGTTCGAAGCCGCAACACTGACGAAGCAGATCGAAGAGCTGACCGCCCGGCTTGAGGCACGGAGTGAAGAGCGCCGCCTTGCCGAGCGCGAAGCAGCGGACCAGGGCGCGGCGCTGAAGCAGATGGAGAGTGAAGCGCAGCGCATTGAGCGGCGTCTGCAGGACTGGATTACGCAGGCGCAGCGCAACAAAGAGGCGCGCGAGGCCAAACACGTGGTCATCGAGCAGAAGCGTGAGGAAGCGCTTCGGCTTGAAGCTGAACACAAGACCGCCGAAGCGGGGCTGGAGGAGCAGCAGAATCAGCTGTCCACGATGCGACAGAATCGCGAAACGCTCCAGCAGGATGCCGCCAGGCTGACTGCCGAACTGGCGGGACTGGAAGAACGGCGGCGCGGTGCGGAGGCAGCGTTCCAGCGCATCGATCGCTTGCATGCGGATCTCGAGCGGCGTGTAATGGCCATCGAGCAGCAGCGCGCTTCCGCTGAGTCGGAACGCGAACAGCGCATCTCGGAAACATCGGCCCTAGCCCAGCGTGAGCAAGAGTTGACTGGGCTCAAAGCAGAAGCCCTGGCACAAGCTGAATCTATAGCAGCACAGTCACATGAGGTGCGTCTGCAGCTTGCGGAGATGGAGGCGCGACTGAAGACAGCCCGTGCGGCGCTTGATCAGTTGCGTGAAGATCGCGCTGGCCGCGCAAGCCAGGCTGCGAAACTGAAGTCAGACCTGGAGTACCTGGAAGCAAGCTGTCTTGCTGAAGTCAACGCGGAGGCCGGGGAGTTGCGTGCCGATCAGGAGATCGTGCGCATCGCCGATGAACCGCTGGCAATCGAAGAAGACACCTGCAGGACTTTGAAGCAGAAGCTCGAGCAGATGGGCCCCGTCAATATGATGGCTCTGGACGAGTACAAGGAAACAGCTGAGCGTCACTCGTTCCTCGAGACGCAACGCAAGGACTTGATGGAGTCGATTGAGAACACGCAGCAAACCATCAAGGAGATCGACCAGATCTCGCGAGAGAAGTTCGACGAGGCGTTCGTGCGTATCAACGAAAACTTCGGCCAGGTATTTACAAAGCTCTTTCACGGCGGTCAGGCTTTCCTGCGTCTGACCGATGCCGAGAACCAGGCAGAGAGCGGTCTGGAGATCGTTGCCTCGCCTCCGGGCAAAAAGCTGCAGAACGTGCTGCTTCTCTCGGGTGGTGAGAAGGCCCTTACCGCAATTTCACTGCTGGTTGGTATATTCCAGTTTCAGCCGAGCCCGTTCTGTGTGCTCGACGAAGTGGATGCAGCACTCGATGAGACCAACGTTGGGCGCCTCGCGGACCTATTGCGCACATTGAGCAAGGAGACCCAGTTCCTGCTGGTCACGCACTCCAAGCGCATGATGCATGCCGCCGACATGATCTACGGCGTCACAATGCAGGAGCCCGGTGTGTCCAAGGTCGTGAGCGTAAAGCTCGCTCACGAGCAGCAGCCGCAAAGGGCCACTGCATAGTGGCATGGCCTACCTGGGCGTGAAGTGAACGCCGAGGTAGTATGGCCAGAGGACGATGGCCAGAACGCCTTGCCAGAATGTCATCTCAAGAAAGCCAATGGTAAAAAGCCAGGCGGCCAGCCAAATGCCGCCCGTCATTGTGTGTTGGACGATCCGAACCTTCGGAGCTTTTCTGCATTCGTTCTCTGGATCCACGATTCCTCCGAGGTAAAGGCGCGATTCTGTGGCACACACACAGTTTGTGCCGACGAAATCCGGATTCAGTGATTCCGGTCACGGAAGGATGTGTCTAGGAGATGCGGAGGAAAAGGAGAGAGCGCAGGTGACTGCAGGCGCCTGGCTCTGCATCCGGTTCCTTCCAGTAGCAGACAGAGGGTGCGGGCTGGCATGAACGCCCGCCCGCACGAGTTGAATTTGGCGAACCGCTTGTAACGGGAAAGTCTGACCAGGGAATCCTAATGCGGAGGCAGGGCCTTCAGCGCGGCGTCTGCGACTAGGTTGTGACCGTGAGTAGTGGGGTGCAGGTCGTCCCAGAACAGATAAGTGTCCGGATTGATGGCGAAGTTGCCCTGCGCAGGCATCGTGATGTTATCCAGGGATAAGGCACTGGGGTTCGCAGCGATCTGCGTGAACAACGAAAAGACGTTCACGTGATAGATCGCAACGCGGCGCCAGCGATAGAAATCGTTCAGGACGGCAACTCCGGTCGCCAACCATGAATTGTAGAGAGCTGAGGCGGCGTTCGCAGTCTGAGAGGCTGCCGTGGACCCGTTCAGGCGCGGTGTGAGGCCGAGCGGCGGCAGGTTCAGCACAAGAATTTGCGTGGCTCCCGCCGCAATGAGGCGCTGGACATCCAGCGTTTCCTGAATTGCTGCATTGACAATCTGCGTCGGCGATGTGGCGTTGAGCACATCATTTGCACCGCCCCAGACTACAAACAGTGTCTTGTTATTGATCCTCGGATGCGTAGACAGATAGTCGGTAATCTGCCGACCCATGTTCTCGACTTCAACCGTGACCTGGCCGCCCGCGAGTTGCAGAGTGCTCATTCCACCACCGGTGAGAGCGAAACCGAAAGCATAGTTCGTTCCGCCATCGAGGGAGTCTGTGACCGCAGGATGCGAAGGAATCGATGCCGAGAGCTGTTCGACCCAGACGCCGAAAAAATTCTGTGCGGCAGGGATGGTGTCATATCCGTCGGTAAACCGGCCCAGAGTGTAGTTACCCCCGACAGGGCTTGGGACCGGAATGCCGTATTTTGCGGCGGTGAGATGCGCAACGTTGCCGGTATCCGAAAGAGAATCGCCGAAAACAACGATCCGGGTATAGTCGCGAACCTGAGCAAAGGCTGTGACTGCGCTGAGAGCAAGAACAGCCAGGACAGCAAGGACGCGAGGGACGGGGCGAGATGAACGGGGAATCGACATCGGTTACCTCCGGGTCAGTTCAATTGGGCCGGGCAGACGTACCAGGGAAGCATCGAAATAGTACCCGGTTTTCTGGTCGGGTAGGAAGCAGAAATTCAGCTGTGAAAGAAACACCTACGGTTGGCTGTCTCGCCGGGGCATGCGCGAGCCGTGAACGGCGACAACCTGTTTCTATGCTGGCCGCGAGGGTCCCAGGATTCAGCAACCTGGATGAACGAAGTTGATGAGATTTCGGAGAAGGTCTCATGCAGCAACGCCTTTCCGGCGGGCGAGGTCTGCTGCTCTTCAAACGTAAGTTGCTGTCCGTGATGTCTTCTATCGTTGTGACGGAAAACGCAAAAAAAATTCGCCCCCGAGGAAAGCGTCGCTTCGGAGGCGCTTGTATGGATTATCACAAGATCAAGCGGGGACCAGTAGCCGGCACTGGAGGTCGGTAGTACGCGGCTACTGGCGATCCCTATAGAACGAAGCGAGCCGCGGCTTCCCCTTTCCACTGCTGCCTCGTGTCTCCCGGCTCAAAGGAACCTTCTGACGGGCTCCCGAACCTTGGTGACAAATGAAGTTTCGCCCAACTCTGAATCCTGCTCCGTGACGGTCGTCACAGGGCATTGTGGGAATCCGCTGTGAAACCTCAAGATGCTTTTCGCACCAGTCAATTTGTTGGACTTACCGCGTTTGACAAAGCCAGTCGTCGGCTCGAAAATCGGAAGTTCACGGCGCGGCGATGAAGCTGACTCTCTTTCGAGTGCGCCCAACCACCGGATCACGAACTCAGCCGAGGTAAGGCCTTCCATGACAACTCTCCTCAAGACAGACCTGGGTAGCACACCCCTGATCGGCCGCGGTAAGGTCCGCGATCTCTATGCAGTCGGCGATGCGCTGCTGATGGTGGCAACGGACCGCATCTCCGCATTCGACCACGTATTGGGCAGCGGCATTCCGGGGAAGGGCAAGATCCTGACCCAGATCTCGCTGTTCTGGTTCGATCTGGTGCGCGATATCGTGCCAAACCATTTGATTGCCACTGAGGTGAAGGACTTTCCGGATTCGCTACACAAGTATGCGGACCAGCTTGAGGGCCGGTCGATGCTCGTGAAGCGCGCGGAGATGTTTCCGGTGGAGTGCGTGGCGCGCGGATACATCGCCGGATCGGGATGGAAGGAATACAAGGCGAATGGAACCGTTTGCGGAATCAAGCTGCCCGAAGGATTGCAGGATGGTTCGCGCCTCCCTGAACCTCTGTTCACACCGTCCACGAAGAGCCAGGATGGCACACACGACGAGAACATTTCGTTCGCTGCCGTCGAAAAGGCTGTAGGTGCGGATGTTGCAAAGCAGCTCCACGATCTGACGCTATCCATCTACAACAAGGCCGGTAAAACCGCCGAATCCCGAGGCCTGATTCTCGCCGACACCAAGTTCGAATTCGGCAGAGTTGGAGACACGATCGTGCTGGCCGACGAAGTGCTCACCCCTGACTCATCCCGCTTCTGGGAAGCGTCGCAGTGGAAACCGGGCGGAGCGCAGCCAAGTTTCGACAAACAATTCGTGCGTGATTATCTTGAAAGTATTCACTGGAACAAACGGGCGCCTGCTCCGAGCCTTCCGGATGATGTGGTTCGTCGTACACTCGAGAAATACCTCCAAGCATTCCGGCGATTGACGGGCCGCGATCTGGACGTGGCCGCATAATCCGGGTGGGATTGCGCATTTCAACTGGATGAAGGAAAAGACCGAATGAACGTTGGCGGCCTCACGCTGGTTGACTGGATGATTGTGCTAGTACTGGCAGGAGCAGTGCTGGCGGGACTGGCGCGCGGGTTCTTCCGTTCGATACTTTCGCTCGTTGGTCTTATCGCAGGAGTTGCACTCGCGTCATGGAACTATTGGCGCCTCGCGACTATCCTGAAGCGGTTCATCCATTCGGTCGAAATCGCTGATGCGGTCGGATTTTTGATCATCGCATTTGCGGTGATGGCTGTGGCGGCCATTCTTGGATCGCTGCTTTCGAAGTTCTTCGAGAAAGTTGGGCTGGGATGTCTTGATCGTTTTGCGGGTGCGCTTTTTGGGTTTGTGGAGGGACTGGTGTTCGTCACGCTCTGCATTCTGGTTACGGTTGCGTTCTTCCCGCAAACAGCATGGTTGACGGAGGCCCGCCTGCCGCGTTATTTCTTCGGTGCACTTCATGTGAGCATTCAGGTGACTCCGTCCCGATTGAGTGAGCGCGTGCGCAAGGAATTGAACTCACTGGAGACGAAATCACAGCAGTGGATGAATGAGGAAAAGGACAAATAAATTTTTCGCAGGCTGAAGCCTGCGCTTTGTGGCAATCTAGTAGAGCAAGAGGTTGACGTGAGACGAGACCTGGACAGCCTGGTTACACAGATGCATTCCACCGGCATTCGCTACGAGGATGCCGTAAAAGAGTTCAAAAGACAGTATCTGCGCGAAGTGCTGACGGCGAACAAGGGAAACCAGTGTAAGGCGGCAGAAGAGCTCGGCGTTCACCGGAACACTCTCAGCCGCACGATGGCTGAACTGGGGATCAGCCTCGCGGAAATTCGCGCTGGGCTCAAGCGTCCGCCGCGCAGCGAACGTCCTGTATTTGGAATCGTACGCCAAGGCAGCCGCCAGGGTTAGCAGCAGTCCATTCTCTCAATCGAGAGCAAATATTGTTCAGGTCACGAGGGTACGATGTGATCCTGCGCTGGATTGCATTAATCTGGAGTTGCGGGCGTGGCACTCCGCGACGGAATGCACATCATCGAGCAAAACAACGAAGCGCGCACAGCAATTGAAGCCGGCTTTGCCTGGGACCGGCAGGATGCGTATCTTTTCGATATCGACGGCACCCTCCTGCGCAGCCGGGACCGTGTTCACGTCGACAGTTTTACCACCACCTTGCAGGAGGTGATGGGTTCACACGTCACGCTTGAGGGAGTTTCCCTGGCAGGGAATACCGACACATCGATCCTTCGTGAAGCGTGTATGCAGGCGGGCATCCCAGCTGAGGTACTTGAGCCGCAACTGGACGCGATCACAGCAGCGATCTGTCACAACGTTGCGGGACGAAAGCATGAGATGCGACCGATACTGATGCCGGGCGTGGAGGATGCATTGCAGCACCTGGCCGATCAGGGTGCGATTCTAGGCCTCGCGACTGGCAATCTTGAGATGATCGGCTGGATCAAGATGGAGCGTGCAGGGCTGCGCGAATGGTTTCGCTTCGGCGGATTCAGTGACAACTTTCCGATCCGTTCAGAACTGATTGGAGATGCTGCGAAGAAGGCGCGGGAACTGGCAGGCTCCGATGCTACTGTCTGCGTCATCGGGGATACTCCGAGGGACATCGAGGCCGCTCACGCGAATAGGCTGCCGGTTGTCGCCGTTGCCACGGGACATTTCTCTTTTGATGAGTTGCTGGCGCACAATCCGGAGGTCTGCACTACGAGTTTGGCGGATTTGCTGCGAGCAACACGGGAGCAGTCGTGAAGCGGTTGCATGGACAAGTCGTGGCGTACGCAGCGGCAATCCTTCTGCCTGCCTGGGCGGTTGCACAACAGCCGGCGGAGGCTGCCCCCAATCAAGGACCTGCGCCCACTCACAGCGCTCAGGCCGGGGAAAAGATTGAGTCTCCCGCCCACCGGATCACTGGGAAGGAGCGCCGGCGGGCAACGAAGCTTTATCTGAAAGCAACGAAGCTCTTCCAAAAGCAGCAATACGAAGCAGCCATGAAGGACTATCAGGAAGCTGCGCGGCTGGATCCCGAGAATCCCAACTATACCGCAGCCACTGAGGTGGTGCGCAGCCACGCGGTAACAGATTTCATCCAGACCGCGACCAAGGCAAGGATTCGCGGAGATGCGACGGCTGAGCGTGCTGCTCTGCAGAGAGCTGCCGAACTGGATCCGCACAATCTCCAGGTTGCAGAGCACCTGCGTGAAATGGCCGACGATGTTTCCGCTTCGCAACCAAAATCCCTCTATGCGCAGGACGCGGAATCGCTGGCGCCCGCACCAAAGCTTGAACCGATTGCGGGCACGAAGAGCTTCCATCTACGCACAGACAGGCGCCAAGCGATTCAGAATGTCTACCACTCGTTCGGCATTGAAGCTTCAATCGACAACAGTGTGACGGGGCCTCCTGTTCGTTTCGATATGGACGATGCTTCATTTGCTCAAGCCACGCAGGCCATCAACATGGTGACAGACACATTCGCGGTGCCGCTGGATGCGCATCGCGCGATTGTGGCGAAAGACACGCGCGAAAACCGGCAGCAGTTCATGCGCCAGGAATTTGAGACGGTCTACCTTGGCGGAATGTCGCAGACAGAGATGACCGACATCGGGAACATGGCAAAAAATGTTTTCCAAGCTCAGCAGGTAGCGGTACAGATGAGTTCGGGAACACTCACGATCCGCGCCACAGCGGACAAGCTCAACGCGTTCAACGAGACACTGAAACAACTGCTGGATGGTCGCAGCCAGGTGATGCTTGACGTCCGGGTGATCCAAGTTGCGCATACAAACCAGCGCAATACCGGCATCACACCGCCGCAGCAAATCACAGCATTCAACGTGTATGCGGAAGAGCAGGCAATCCTGAACCAGAACCAGGAACTGGTACAGCAGATTATCTCTTCGGGGCTGGCTGCGCCGGGCGACACGCTTGCAATTCTTGGAATCCTGCTGGCCTCGGGACAGGTTTCGAGTTCGATTTTCCAGAACGGCATCGCTTTGTTCGGCGGGGGATTGACTCTCTCTGGTCTTTCACCGGGTCCGGCCTCGGTCAATCTCAATCTGAATTCGTCTGAGTCGCGTGAGCTGGATCAGCTACAGATGCACCTGGGAGACGGCGAGGAAGGCACCATCAAGAGCGGCTCGCGGTACCCAATCGAAACGTCGCAGTACTCTGATCTTGGCACGTCGGGGATTAACATCCCTGGCCTGAATACGGCAGGCGCTTCGGGCAGCCTCAGTTCCCTTCTGTCGCAGTTGGGCTCAAGTGCACAGACGATTCCGCAGGTTCAATACCAGGATCTCGGGCTAACCTTCAAAGCTACCCCACGGGTGATTCGCCACGGCGAAGTTGCGCTCACGATGGATCTGAAACTGACCGCGCTTGGTGGCTCATCTATCAACGGGCTGCCGGTTTTGAACAACCGCAGCTACTCGGGGGTTGCCACCGTAAAAGAAGGTGCGGCAGTCGTGCTCGTCAGCCAAGTGGATAAAGAAGAGAGCCGCGCACTCAGCGGAATTCCGGGGCTGACGGAGATTCCTGGACTGAATGCGATCACCGACAGGGATGTTCAGAAGAACTATGCCAGCTTGCTGATCATCATCTCACCCCATGTCATTCGCGGGATCCAACCCGGCGGACATACACCGATGGTGCGGATTGAGCGCGGCCGATCCGCCATGTAACCGAATCAAGCGAAATGAAAGCCCCGAAGATCGACTTTCCGGGGCTTTTTTTGATGGTTTGCGGCGGCGTTTACTTGGAAACGCCGTCCTGCTTGGCCTGGTATTCAATGATGTTCTTCAGAGTGTCATAGGGCGCGTTCGCGGGAACCTGACGACCGTTGATGGCCAGCGTCGGAACGGAAGTAATGTCGAGATCCTTGGCAAGCTGCTGAGAGGCCTCAACGGTGGATTTGGTTTCCGGCGTGTTTGCACAGGCTGAAACCTTGGCGGGGTCGAGCCCGGCCTTGGTTACGGAACTATTCAGCGTCAGAGTGGCACCATCGGCGCTGGCCAAGCCTTCCTGTCCTTCAAAGACCGCAGCGGCAAACGTGAAGAACGCGGTACTGCCACCGAGCTTCGACACACACACGCCGTATTCAGCAGCAAGCATCGACTCTGGATGAATGCTAGGGATCGGATCGTTTTCGAAGACGATGCGCGCATTTGGGAAATCGGTGACGAGCTTGTCCATGTTGGCCTGAGCGGCCTTGCAATGGGGGCACTGGAAGTCAGCGAACTCCACCAGTTCGAGATCCTTCGAAGCCGAACCGCGATAGGGTCCATTGGCGCGTTGCTGCAGAATGGTCCGGTGCTCCTGAAAAGGATGCTCACCGAACGGGATAATGCGATCGCCCACGATGATGTGCTTCATGTCGGGCGCGGTGAGAAATGCAAATCGGTATGGCTGCTGCTTACCGGTCTTGTCCCCAACGAAGACAACGACGCGGTTGATGCCAGGTAGCTGGGTCTTCTGAATAGCCTGAACCTGCCAGACGCTGTTCGGATCGAAACCGAGGTTCGCCTCCATGAAGGCGTTTACGACCTCTTTGCTGGGGGTGTCAGCTGTAAAGTCTGCAGGATCGGGCTTTGGAAACGTGGGTGCCGCAGCAGCGGGCGCCGAGGGCGGCGGAGCGGCAGCGGAGGGAGAAGCGGGGGTCTGGTCCTGCGCTATTGCATGGTGTGCGGGGGAAAACAGAATGGCCAGCACAGTCACTACGGCCAGTCGAGCGGAATTCCGAATCAAGCGTTTCTCCTTCAGTGGCGGGAAGACTCCCAGATTTAGCTTATACCTGCACCTTCACCGCAATGGGGAAGCGGCGGCCCATGCCGAACGACTTTGAGGTGACTTTCAGTACGGGCGCTGCCTGCTGGCGCTTGTACTCTGAGCGCTCGACGAGCCGGACAACCTGTTGCACGAGTTCAAGCGGGAATTTGTTTTTCTCGGCAATGGCCTCGGGCGTTTCATACCGTTCAACATACGCCTCGATAATCGGATCCAGCATCTCGTAGGGCGGCAGCGAGTCAGTGTCTTTCTGGCCGGGACGCAACTCCGCTGAGGGCGGTTTGTCGAGAATCGGACTGGGAATGATTTCGCGGTCGCGATTGAGCCAGCGGCAAATTGCGTACACCCGCGTCTTGACCAGATCGCCAATGACGGCGAGCGCGCCGACCATGTCGCCGTAAAGCGTGCAGTACCCAACCGCCATTTCAGATTTGTTCCCGGTAGTGAGCACCAACGACCCGAACTTGTTCGAAAGCGCCATGAGCAAGTTTCCGCGAATGCGCGCCTGCAAGTTCTCTTCGGCGAGTCCCGCTTGGGTGCCCTTGAAGAGCGGCTCGAGCGCCTGGGTGTAATCACCGAAGAGATTGTTGATGGAAATCAATTCGAATCGAATGCCGAGGTTCTCGGCGAGGGCTCGGCTGTCGTCGATCGAGCCCTGCGAAGAATAAGGGCTCGGCATGCCGATTGCGAGGACATTTTCTTTTCCCAGGGCTTCAGTAGCAATGGCGGTAACAAGCGCAGAGTCGATGCCCCCGCTCAAAGCGATTGCGACCTTGCTGAATCCACACTTGCGGACATAGTCGCGGGTGCCAAGGACGAGGGCACGGTAGGCGGCCTCAGTATCGTCATCGCCCGGGTCGGGTATGGCCGGGCCGCAGAAGGGATCGAAGACAAGAAGATCTTCCTCAAAGGACTTTGCCTGCGCAACGAGATCACCGTGGGCGTTGATGCACATTGAAGACCCGTCGAAGATAAGGCTGTCGTTCCCTCCCACCTGATTGCACATGATCACCGGTATTCCATCCCGATTGGCAATCGAGGCGAGCATCTCACGACGCAGTCCGCGTTTTGAATGCCAGAATGGCGACGAGGAGAGATTGATATGAATTGCCGGATTCTGCCGCATCAGCTCTTCAAGCGGGTCGAAAGAATACAGACGTCGAGGCCAGAAACTTTTATCGTTCCAAGCGTCCTCACAGATCGAAATTGCAATGCGAAGATTATCGAGTTCCACAACCTTCTGCGAGGACGACGGCAAAAAGTAGCGCTGCTCGTCGAAGACATCGTAGAAGGGCAGGAGGCGCTTGTGCTGCTCCAGGAGTACGTGGCCGCAATCGAGCAGCACGGCTGCGTTTACGGCGGGTTTACCTGCGTCCGGCGGCGCGGGAAGCGCCACTCCGATAACGAGAGCTGTGGGTATGCTGCGAGTGGCATCCGCCAGTTCCGCAATGCTTTTGCGGCACCGCGCTAGAAAACTTGGCTTTTCCAAAAAGTCGGCTGGCGGGTAGCCACATACTGCCAGTTCCGAGAAGACGGCAAGCCTGGCGCCTTGATCAGCTGCGCGACGGGTTGCGGAAATGATCTTTTCCAGATTCCCGGTGAAATCCCCAACCGTGGGGTTGATCTGGGCCAGCGCGATCTTCACATTCTCAGTTTAAAGGAGAGAACCAGTAGCCGACACACGCTGGGACAGGACAGCTGCCACTTCGACGTCACAGAGATGATCTGCAGACGCCCGATGCTAAGTACCAGTTCCGGAGATAACGACACCGATAGTTCGCACAATGATCTTTAAATCGAGCCAGACACTCCAGTTTTCGATGTAGGCAACGTCGAGCGAGACGTAGCTGTCGAATGAGGGGTCCTGCCGGGCCTGTACCTGCCACAGCCCTGTAATGCCGGGCGTTACATCGAGCCTGCGCAGGTGACTGAGCTGGTATTCCATCACCTCGCTGGCAATGGGAGGACGGGGCCCCACAACACTCATGTCACCCCTGAGGACATTGATGAACTGTGGAAGTTCGTCCAGAGAATACTTGCGCAGTATCCGTCCGAGTCGCGTAATGCGCGGATCGTTGCTGACCTTGAAGAGCACACCGTCCCGCTCGTTCATGTGCATGATCTCGGTACGGCGCTTTTCAGCGTCGCGGACCATGGTTCGGAATTTGTAGCAGCGGAAGACACGGCCTTTTTTGCCGATACGTTGAGACTTGTAGAAAACCGGGCCCGAAGACTCAAGCAGAATGGCGATGGCGATTGCAGCGAAGAAGGGCGAAAGAATCAGGAGTACAAGGCCTGAAAACAAAATATCGATTACTCGTTTGAAGACGAAGCCAAGTTCAGGTACATGACCACGGTGCAGGGGAATGGTCGGAAACTGTCCGATGTACTCGATGGGGTTGTCCCACCCCAGACCCTCGTAAAGATCGGGAACCACACGTAAATCGACTCCGTGCAAGCGTGCCTTCTCGAGCGCATCAAGCACGACGCGACGTTCGCAAGGCATGGTGAAGAAGATTTCATCGACGAACTGCTGGCGCGCGTGCTGGAAGAGGGTGTCGAGGGTACCTACGACATCTCCGCTTGAGGCCATCATTCGCGAGGATGTGCCGGGAAACTCGATGAAGCCTTTGAAGGTGTATCCGAGGTTGCGAATACTGTCTAGATGGTGACGGAGAGCGTGCGCTTCGGGGCCGGTGCCGACAATCAAGACATTGCGCGCATCCTGGCCCTGCTCGAACCGGCGATACATCATTGAACGGTAGATAAACCGGCGCGCGCAGAGCGAGACGGTGACCATCAGAAGAGTCATCATCACGATACGGCGGGGAATATCCTCAGCACGAACGAGATATAAGCTGCCGGTCAGCAACAGGCTTGACGTAAAGCAGACTTCGACGGTGAGGCGCTGTTCGTGAAGGAAAGAACCGATTCGATTGGGGGTATAGAGGTGAAGACGCCGACTGCTGATAACAAGGGCTGCTGCGAAGCCACAGAGCAGGGCCAGCAGAATCCACATTGGGCGTCCATAGAAAAGAGTTCCATGGTACAGATCTCGCGCGCCTGAAACTGGAGTCACCTGGCGTTCATATACGGTAGCGATCGTTGCAGAGATGAGGACAGTCAGAAAGTCGATGAACATCCAGAACTTGACTTTGCCTTCGGAGTGGCGACCCTTAACCGCCGGGGCATCGATCACCCAGGCAGAGGGCGAGGTCACCGACGCAGACAGTCGTTGCCAGAATTCCGATGTAGCCATATGTGTTCCACAAACCTCAGAAGTTCAAAGCTGCTGGGAAGTGAGGACGCTCTCCATTGGCACATCATGGGAGCATCCGCGCCGTACACGATTCATTCCGCGCAGGTTTACCGTGCGCAGATCGTACATGTCCTTGTCTTGCCATCGTCACGTGAAGAACTGGCGTGACAGTCACTTCATCAGAAAGCGCTTCGCTCGATGATCCGTACTAGCAAAACGTTCTGGCTTGCCCCGGGAGTGGCAGATCGAACAATTATTGCCATCCCATAGGAGCGGTTGGAGTCATTCTCTGACCCAAGGCAAAGGTCGATGTAAGGTACAAATCCAGAATTGGCCTCTAAGTACGATCCGAGCTGGGCCTCAAGCTGGGGGAAGGTGGATCCTGTTCAGCTTCCTATTCGGATGAGCTGCAACTAGATTATCGGAGAAAATTCGGTTACCAGCGCATAAATTGTTTATGACTTAGGTAACACGTAGGCATCCAGCGTAAGGAACTGCTGAATATTGGGGTCCGGAGACGTCAGAAAGTTTTTAAGAGGGCCAAAAAAGGTGGCGCGTCCCTCATGGAGAAACAGGACCGTATCGGCCAAGCGCTCCGCAAAGCGCATATCGTGCGTAACCACAATCGCCGTGAAACCCAATTGCTGCTTGAGGCGCTGGATGAGGCCGCCCAGACGCCGCGCAATGAGGGGATCGACCATGGTAGTCGGCTCGTCATACAGAACCACCTCAGGTTGTGAGGCCAGGGCGCGCGCGATAGCAACTGCTCGCTTTCTTCCCGTAGAGAGACTCGCCGGGAGAGTATCGGCAGCGTCGTCGGCGCCTACCAACGCCAGCAGGCGATCGGTCACCTGAAGAATCTGATCCTCTTCCTGCCCTCCGCGCTCGCGCAGCGGAAAGGCTACATTCTCCCGGACGGTCATTGAATCGAAGAGCGCGCCGTTTTGGAAAACCATGGTGATCCGTTTGCGAAGAACGTTCATCTCCTCTTCGGTGTACTGATTGATCTCCTGCCCGTCGACACGGATGGATCCTACCTGAGGCTTCAAAAAGCCCATAAGGATCCGCAGCGACACAGATTTTCCCACACCGCTTCGCCCCAGGATGCAGAGGGTTTCGCCTCGGTTCACCTTAAAGCTGACGTTATCCAGTACCTTGCGCTCACCGAACCACATTGACACGTGGCTGAAGGAGATCAGGGGCCAGGAAGTGGGTTCCTCTTCGGCGGGAATGGGTTTATCTCCGACGATATCTGCCAGGACCTCGTCGGCAATTTCTGGAACCTCCGGATCTGCAGGAGATTCGGGCATGGGCTCGGGAGTGGGGTCGGCTGCAGCCACGACTCCAGATTACTTGACGGACTCGGCATCGGAGCGTGCGAGCACGTCTTCAGCCACGGTCAGATCGTGCGGTGAGTTGATGTTCAGGAACCATTGCGAAGATGTCACGCCGCGTGAATGGCGGACCAGCCCCGGCTGTACCAGCAACTCGAGCGGCAAGGCAGAGAATGGCCGTCGGAGAGCGAGCGCCGCGGACCGAAATGCTTTGAGGCAGTTGCGGTCTCCTGAAGCCAGATTTCGCTGGAGAGCGGGGAGTGCCGCCCGATCGACCACGACAGGAAATGTGTGGATGAACGCAGCGACGGAGACCACGGAGGTCGCGGAAGCAGTGAGTGCCGCATGATGAATAAGGTATCGGATCAGGCTTGGAGGGATCAGCGGCACATCGACCGGAAGGAATACCGCGAACCTGGACGCGGCCATCGAGAGAGCCGAGCAAATCCCGGCAAGTGGCCCAAGACTCACTTGCTCCGGCTGGTCGAGGACAACCGGGGCAAACTCCGACAGGTCAGCGCGCCTACCCGCTATCCTGGCGTCAAGACCCGCGTTCCTCAGAATTTGGATCGCATGCTGAATGAGCGGCCGGCATTCCAGTCGTACAAGAGATTTGTCCTTACCCATCCGGCTTGACTTGCCGCCGGCCAGGACGAACCCTTCTGCGTCGCAAGGAGGCAGAATCAACTGCCTGCCTCCTCCATGAACCGGATCAGCGAACGAATGCCAAGCTCGAAATTCTGCAACTTGAATTTTTCATTGGGTGCATGGATATTGTCGTCGGGCAGACCGAAGCCCATCATCACGCTTGGCAATCCCAGATGCCGGTCGAAATCGCCCACGATCGGAATTGAGCCGCCGGAGCGGATGAATACCGTGTCCTTACCCCAGACCTCGTGGAGCGCTCGTGTGGCGGCCTGAATATACCTGTTGTTCACGGGGATGAGACAGGCATCGCCAGAGTGAATCAGCCGCACATCAACCGCCACGCCGGCCGGAACGATCTTCTCGACATAGCTCTTATACTGGGCAAACGCCTTGGCAGGGGTCATGTGGGGAACAAGACGCATTGAGATCTTCGCGACGGCTTTGGCGGGGATCACTGTTTTTGCGCCGGCCCCTGTGAAGCCTCCCGGAATCCCATGCACATCGAGTGTAGGACGGGCCCAGGTGCGTTCAAGAACGGAAAATCCAGATTCGCCGACGAGTTGGCTCGAGCCCACCTCCGCCTCACGGTAGTGTTCTTCATCGAAGGGGAGACTCTTCCAGGCGGCCAGTTCTTCGGGGCTCGGCGGGACAACATCTTGATAGAAGCCGGGAATCATGATGTGGCCGTTCTCGTCCTTCAGTTTGGCGATGATATGCGCGAGGGCAAAGAAGGGATTGGGGGCCGCGCCTCCATACATACCCGAATGCAAGTCAGTCTTCGATCCGCGAACCTCAAGCTCGGTATAGATCATTCCCCGGAGGCCGACGCACAGTGTTGGCAAGCCGTCCGCGAAGAGTTCAGTATCGGAAACGAGTGCGAAGTCGGCTTTGAGATTGTCTGGTTTGGAAGCTACGTACCCTGCTATTCCCTCCCCTCCCACTTCTTCTTCGCCCTCGAAGAGAATGCGTACATTCAGCGGCAGACCCTTGTTCGAGGCCATCAGAGATTCAAGCGCCTTGACCTGAGCCCAGACCTGGCCTTTGTCGTCCACCGCTCCTCGCGCATAGATGTTGCCATTGCGCTCCGTGGGCTCGAATGGAGGCGTTATCCATTCGTCAATAGGATCTGCTGGCTGCACGTCGTAATGCCCGTAGACGAGCGCAGTCGGCTTGCCTGCTGCGTGCAACCAGTCTCCGTAGATGAGCGGATGGCCCTGAGTTTCGATCAGCCGCACGTTTTCGATGCCAATGCGCTTCAGTTCCGCGGCGAGAAAGTCGGCGGCGCGCCGGCAATCGTCTTTGTGCTCGGGAAGCGTGGAGATGGATGGGATGCGGAGGAGGTCCTTAAGCTCGGAAAGAAAACGAGAGTGATTCTGAGTGGCATAGGAAACAGCAGCAGAAGCCATGAACATTTGTCCTTTCAAGGAAAAGCGACAGAGGAGAGTATAAGAGGTCAGCGGGCCCTTTGCCGTGATCGGGTGATCAGTACCGCGGAACCTTTGGATCGATTTCGGCTGACCACGCATCGATGCCGCCGCGGAGGGATTGCGCGTTTTCAAATCCCTGGTTGCGCAGCCACGAAGTAACGTTCAAAGAGCGTGCTCCGTGATGGCAGAGCACAGTTATGTGCTCGTCGGGATCGAGTTCCTGATTAGCTCGCGCCGGCACATCCCCCATGGGCATCAGTGTGCTCGGCTCGATGTGAGCGGTCGAGTATTCCCAGGCTTCGCGTACGTCGATCAATCTCGTTTTGTTCTCGCGAACGAGAGCGGCTGCATCCGCTGGAGAGATCTCATAATCCAACATGGTTCCAGTTTAGCCGTGACCCCCAAAAAGCGCGTGTGCAGGTGAGGAATTTAGTCTGGTAGTGATGCCGCCGATTTTGAATGCGCAATCGATCACCAAGCAGTTTGGCGCGACACCGCTGTTTCGAAACATCTCCTTCACCGTGAATGACGGCGCGCGGATCGGACTGATCGGCCCGAACGGCGCGGGAAAATCAACCCTGCTGGCGATCCTGGCGGGAGCAGTTGAGCCGGATTCCGGAGAACTAGCTGTCCGTAAGCGCGCTCGCGCCGCCTATGTGCCGCAGGACTCTCGATTCGCAGCGGGGCTATCAGTGCGTCAAGTGCTGGAGACCGCACTGTCCGAGGCTCATGTTCCCGAGACCGAACGCGAAGGCAGGTTGAGGGAGTCTGCCGGCAAAGCCGGATTCGACGATCTGGATGTGGAAGCCGCGTCCCTCTCCGGCGGATGGCGCAAGCGACTGGCGGTGGTTGAGGCTCTCGTGAGCCAGCCCGACGTCTTACTACTGGATGAACCAACCAATCACCTCGACCTGGCCGGAATCGAGTGGCTCGAGGAACTGCTGAACGCGTTGCCGTTTGCCGCAGTCACGGTGAGCCATGATCGCTACTTCCTCGAAGCGACTTCGAGCGAAATCATCGAGCTGAATCGGATCTATGCAGATGGCTTGTTGCGGGTGAACGGAAACTTCAGCCGCTTTCTCGAGGAACGGCAGGCGTATCTGGAGGCACAAACGAGACAGCAGGAGAGCCTTCGCAATCGCGTACGAACGGAGATTGAATGGCTGCGCCGCGGACCAAAGGCGCGGACCACCAAATCGAAAGCTCGAATCGATGCAGCCAATGAGATGATCGGTAATTTGGCTGCGATGGATTCCCGGTCAGTGGTAGATACCGCAGGGATCGATTTTGCCGCCAGTCAACGCAAAACGAAACGGCTGATCGAATTCACCAATGTGTCATGTGAAGTGGCGGGGCGCCGTTTGTTCGACGGGCTGAACTTCACGCTGACCGCGCGCATGAAGCTTGGCCTCGTAGGCCCGAATGGCAGCGGCAAGACCTCCCTGCTCCGTCTTATGCGCGGCGAGCTAGAGGCAGCGGAAGGCAACATTCGCAGAGCAGATACGCTGAGGATGGTTTATCTGAGCCAGATGCGTGAACTGGATGAAGACATGACGCTGCGGCGAGCTCTTGCTCCCGAAGGTGACGGATTGGTCCACCAGGGTCGGACGATTCACGTCGCAAGCTGGGCGGCGCGGTTCCTTTTCACGGGTGAACAACTGAATCAGCCGGTACGTAATTTAAGCGGGGGTGAGAGAGCCCGCGTGCTGATCGCAAAACTCATGCTTCAGCCCGCAGATGTCCTGCTGCTCGATGAACCGACAAACGACCTCGACATTCCGACGCTGGAGATTCTGGAGGAAAATCTTCTGGATTTCGAGGGAGCGCTGGTCCTGGTAACACACGATCGTTACCTTCTCAATCGTGTGGCATCTGTTGTGATCGGCCTGGATGGAAACGGCAGGATCGGACAGTTCGCAGATTTCGCCCAGTGGGAACAGTGGATAGCTCAGGGGTCCGCGGTCAGGGATCAGGGGTCAGTGGCGAATGAAAGCAACGGTGAAACAGAAGGTTCTTCTGATCAGGCCTGTCCGGCGAAGAAGAAAAAACTTTCCTATCTCGAAGCTCGCGAGTTCGCCAGCATTGAGCGGCGGGTGGAAGCATCGGACGCACGACTTCTAAAGGCCCGCACTCGGGTGGAGGAGCCGGCAATCGCAACCGACGCTATTGCCCTCCAGAACGCGCTTGCCGAGTTGGCTGAGGCGGAGGCCGAGAACGAGAAACTCTACACGCGATGGGCTGAATTGACCGATAAGGCAGTCTAAACTAGATACAGGTCTCAAAAGTAAGTTCAATTGAAAGCTGAACTTCGACGACACGCGGCGAAATAGCTGCATCGAAAGATGATATGCAAAACCCGGTGAAAGTTTTGATTGTCGAGGACGAACCCCACGCTCTGATGGGACTCGCCGAACTGATCTCCGGCTGGGGCTACCAGACCGAGACGGCGCGTGATGGAATCGAGGGCTGGGAGAAGGCGCTCGTCTGGGATCCTGCGATTGTGGTCACTGACCTCAAGATGCCACGGATGGACGGCATCGGGCTCCTGACGAAGCTTGCTGAGAGCGCCAGTTCAAATGTAGCCGTTGTATTACTGACCGCACAGGGCTCGATCCAGACGGCCGTAGATGCGATGAAGCTCGGCGCATACGATTTTCTGCAAAAGCCGGTCGACGCCACCCGTTTGCGCAACATCCTCGCCAATGCGACTCGCCAAAGGGCCACGGAGATCGAACTTGAGGTCACTCGCAGACAGTTGCGCAATACGGGAATCCTCGGTTCGATGGTGGGCAGCTCGAAGTCGATGCGTGAGATCTTCGCGCTGATTGAGCAGATTGCTCCATCCAACGTCTCGGTACTCATAACTGGCGAAAGCGGCACCGGCAAAGAACTGGTAGCCCGCACTCTGCATGACCTGAGCCCGCGAAAGAGCCGGCCCTTCCTCGCGGTGAACTGCGCTGCGATACCCGAAACCCTCATCGAAAGCGAAATCTTCGGACACGAGAAGGGCGCGTTTACGGGGGCCGTAGAACGTCGCGCCGGGTGCTTCGAACTAGCGACGGGGGGAACCCTTTTGCTGGATGAATTAGGGGACATGCCCATCGGCACACAGGCCAAATTGCTGCGCGTTCTGGAGGAGCGCAAACTGCGTAGACTCGGCGCTCGCACTGAACAGGACGTGGATGTGCGTGTGCTGGCCGCAACGAATCGCGATCCGCAGGAAGCTGTCGCTCAGGGCCACTTGCGTGCAGATCTTTTCTATCGCCTGAATGTCTTTCACATTCACATGCCTCCTCTGCGCGAACATATGGAAGACCTTCAGGCAATGGCCGACGCAATGGTGCGCGAGATGAACCAGAAGCATGGCCGCCATGTCGCGGGATTATCTGATTCAATCCTCGACCGGATGACTGCCTATAGCTGGCCGGGGAATGGTCGTGAACTGCGCAATACCATCGAACGCGCCGTGATTCTGTGCCCAGATGGAGCGCCACTGGATGCGGGTCATCTTCCGCGGACGTTCGGCTCAACACAGGCCGTCGCTGCGCCACCGCGGTTCAATGATGCAAGCATCGTGCCGATACGGGTGGGAACCACTGTAGATGAGGCCGAACGACTGCTGATTCTGCGCACTCTCGAATCTACCGGACAGAATAAAACCCGGGCGGCAGAAATTCTTGGCGTCAGCCTCAAGACGCTGCATAACAAGCTGAAGGAATACAACCACTCGAGAGAGGATCCGGCGGCGTGATCTCCAGTTGTCGGGTGTGGATCTCGCGATGAAGTTGGACGATTTCAACGAGGTCACATTTTTGGGAGCTTGAGCGGTCAAACCAGAGATCTCGAGATGCTTCTCGATCATGGATAAATTGGGGATGTGCCGGCTTGAGGCGCTTGTTTCTTGAAAGATGCGACTGAAGACAAAACTCGTACTCGCGATCACAGGCCTTGTATTCCTGATTGCCGGTATTTTGTCGCTTGTGTATGTCAGTCACCTTGTCGACGCCGCAATTCAGCAGTCCTATGATGCGAACCGCATGGTAGCCAACCAAGTACGGTTTGCATTGCAACAGTCTCTTGAAACCGGACTGAAGGACCAGATGGTGGCTCCCGGGGACACCACAACGCTCATGGAATTGGCGAGCGACGCGATCCGAAACAGCAAGCTTCTTCGTGCAGCCATCGATGCACCTGTCATGTATTCGCTTACGGTGAATGACATCACCATCACAGACGCGCAAGATCACATCATTCTCACCACGCTGCCGGGGAGCCCGGAGAAACTCGATCTGCGGCGAAGATACAGCGACCTTGTCGCTGCCGACCCCCTCACCAAGATGCGGGATATCTATGGGCCCGGCAAAGTCTTCGATATAGTTGTTCCGCAGGACCGGAATGGCGAGCCATTCCTGAACGTGCATGTGGGTGTGCGAACCACTCTTTTGCAGCACGTCTATGAACCGTCGCTCCGGGAAGCTTTCACATTGATGGCGTTCGCCGCCGGTACTGCGCTGATTGCTGCATTTCTGCTCAGCAACCTAGCGTTGCGGCCGATGGAAGAGATCAGCATGCAGCTCGACTTTCTCACTCCGATTCCGCCGGGACCTAAGAACGAGGGAGAAGAAGAGCCAAGGCTGGATACCGCCGAAAGGGTTTCAACCAAAATCGAGCAGATCGGGCAGCGTATCCGCAACGTTGAGGAGGTGTTCTCGGCGTTGAAAGAAAACCTCGACCAGATCCTGGGAAACCTGCAGGACGGCATCCTGCTCTTCACGGGGGACGGCCGGGCAGTGCTTGTCTCTGAAGCCGCACAGCGATTCCTGAACAAAGAGAAAGACAACATCCTCGGGCTCCAAGCGAGCGAAATATTCGATCGCTCGACCGTGCTGGGCCGAACTCTTCGCGACGCGTTCGACGCGGAAGTGACCCTGGTACAGGAAGAGGTGCAGACTGAATCGGGAAGACGCCTCCAGGCTTCGGTGGATTTTATTTACGATGACAGGACCAGAACCGGTCTCGGAGCGCTCGTTACTCTGCACGATCTTGAGTCGGTGGAAGAGATCGAGTCGGAACTCGAGCTCTCGCGGCGCATGGCCGCAATTGGCAGACTCACGGCAGGTGTAGGCCACGAGGTGAAGAATCCAATCAACGCAATCGTTGTCCACCTCGAGCTATTGAAGAACAAGCTAGGGTCGGAACAGGCTCCGGCAACACGGCATCTGGAAGTCATCGACGCGGAGATACATCGCCTGGATCGCGTGGTACAGACACTTGTCGACTTTTCACGTCCCGTTGAGCTGCAGTTGCGCGAGCAAGACCTGCGGACGGTCGTTGGTGATGTGCTGGCCCTCGCCTCGGAGGAACTAACGACACACAACGTAAAGCTGGAAAGCCAACTGCCCTCAACACCCATGATCGTGAACGTAGACGCAGATCTCCTCAAACAGGCTGTCCTGAACGTGACATTGAACGGCGCGCAGTCAATGCCGGATGGCGGAACCCTGCGGGTCACGCTCGAGGAAGAGCGCAGGATGGCAGTACTTAGGATTGCGGACGAGGGCGTAGGTATTCCGCCGGAGATTCGAGAGAAGATCTTCGATCTTTACTTCACTACTAAGAGCGGCGGCAGCGGCATCGGCCTGGCCATGACCTACCGCATTTTGCAGTTGCACCATGGCAACGTCGACGTACAATCGAAGATGGGCCGTGGTACGGAGTTCTTCCTGCGCATTCCACTCGCAGCCACGGATTGGGGACGCCGGCATCTTCAGCCTGCACAAGTGGAAGAGACAAAGGGGTTGGAGACATGAAGCTGGGCGCACGTTGCGCTGCATGGCTGTTGCCATTTCTGCTGACTGGGTGTTTTCACAAGAAACCCCAGATCGCGCAGAATCAGCCGTTGCCGCCGCCGATCGAGGATACAACTCCGCCCAAGCCGGAGCCTGCGCCGGCGAATCTCAATCCGCCCGTTGCGACCATTTCTGAACAACCTCAGCAGCAGCAACAGATCACGCCACCGGCGGAGCCGGTGAAGAAGCCGCCGAAACACAACAAGAAGCCTGCAAACACGAATACCCAGATCGCTTCAGCAGGACAGCCGCCTACTGTCCCTGCCGTTGGCAACCTAACCACCAGCGATCCCAATACCCGTCAGCTGACCGACGCTTCAATCGAACAAACCGAGAAGGCGTTGAATGGGATTACCCGCAAGCTGAACGAGCAGGAACGGAAGACAGCCGCCCAGATCCGTGAATTCATTAAGCAGGCACGGGAAGCTCTTACGGCCGGAGATGTCGACGCCGCGCATACCCTGGCAACCAAGGCCAAGGTGCTGCTGGACGAGTTACACCCGTAATCACTCTGCCGGGGTCTCACTTATGCAGCAATAGCAACGTTACCCTGACTGATCATGTGATGGAGTATTCCGTTAGCGCTCGCCCCAGCTCAGCTTGCTGCGCAGAGCCTCAAAGAAGCCGCTTTCGCTGATACGTACGAGGTTTACCGTGTAGGCAGAGCGCTGGCAGGTTACCTCATCTCCCATGTGAAGCTCAAAGCCTATCTGGCCGTCGACCGTGAGCAGGCACTGGGTGGGAACTCCTTCCACCCGCACGGTTACGCACGCCTCGCCCGGAACCACAATGGGACGCAGTGTCAAAAGATGCGGGCAGATTGGCGTGACTACGAGCGCATCGACATCTGGCGTGAGAATCGGGCCATTCGCGGCCAGCGTGTAGGCGGTTGAGCCCGTGGGCGTGGACACAATTACACCGTCTGCCCGAAAACGCGCGACACTCTTGCCGTTGAGTTCAACTGCGAACTCGCCCATGCGAGCAATGTCGCCCTTCGAAACCACCACTTCATTCAGCGCTTCGAAAGTGCGAACCACTGATTCATTGCGACGCACCTCGGAATGAAGCATGTGGCGGGCATCCAAGGCATGACAGTCTGAGCACCAGCTCTCCAGCGTGGTATACAGATCGGCAAGGCGAACTTCGGTGAGGAATCCCAGGGAACCCAAATTGACACTGAGAATTGGCGTACCCGTAGCAGCAAAAATTCGCGCAACGGAAAGGAGGGTGCCATCGCCGCCAAGTACCACGACAAGCGCGGGCTTGTGAGTAGGCATGTCGGCGCGCTCGACTGCAGGAGCAGCATCAGTGTAGCCGGCGCCCTCACAATCGAGCAGTGGATCGAAGTCGTGCTTGCGCAGCCACTCGATCAGATCAGGCAACAACTGGGCAAGTTCTGGCTTGCGCGGCTTACTGACAATTGCGACAGAGATCATGCGGTTTCAGTGTAAATGGAGGGCTTGAGATCGAGAGCAGGGAGTGGGAAGGGAGGGTGCGGGGAGCAGCAGACATTGTCTGATTACGCCTGTGGAGGTACAGCTAAGACTCGACGAGCGTAGAGAAGAAATTCGAGATTGCCCTCTGTGCCTCTGATAGGAGAATCGACGGTTTCGATGACTTTCCAGCCGAGTTCGGTGATTGCATTGGCAACCTTCTGAACCGCGAGTTTGTGAACTTCGGGGTCACGAACAATGCCTCCCTTTCCTACATTGCCGCGACCGGCTTCGAACTGCGGCTTGACGAGGATCACACCCTCGGTGAGCGCAGGCGCTGCCCCAAGCACCGGCCCTAGCAGAATCGTGGCTGAGATAAATGAAACATCCATCACCAGCATCGTCAGGGTGGGCATGCTCAATTCTGCGAGGGCGCCAGGAGCAAGGAAGCGTGCATTGGTCCTCTCCAGCAGGCGAACGTGGGGATCGTTTCGTAGTTTCATCGCAATCTGACCGAAGCCCGTATCGACGGCGGTAACGTGCGCCGCGCCACGCTGTAAAAGGCAGTCCGTAAAGCCGCCGGTAGAGGCGCCCACATCGAGACATGCGCGGCCGCTAACGTCGATATGCCAGTGCTCGAGGGCGCGTTCAAGCTTCAGACCTCCGCGACTGACATAAGGCATATCATCGCCGAGTAGCCGAATGTTTGCGTCGGAGACGACATTGGCACCCGGCTTGTCGACCTTCTGCTCGTTCACGAGAACGCGGCCGGCGAGGATAAGAGCACGCGCACGCTCCCGGCTGGCAACAAGATTGCGGTCAACGAGCAGAACGTCGATGCGGGTTTTGTTTGCAGCAGACAAGAACCGGCGATGCTCCCTAATTAGAGTAGCTGTTCTACGGGAGGGAGTGGCTATTCATGGGTCTATAGAGGGCTGGCGATCCGACAGCTGCAGTCTGAATCGAAACTTTCGGTCTCGGTATACCTTGCTGATGGCAATCTGCGCATCGCACCCAATGGATATTATGGGTGCTCTTCGCGTTCGTGAAGGTAGTGTCCATCTTCTCGACATCGATGCCGCAATGTGACATCTGCGGGTGGCAGGTCTTGCAGGATGACGCCGCATTTTCACTATGCCCGTTATGGCAGGCGAAGCAGCTTATGCCTTCATGGACGCCGATGGGGGTGCGATCATCCCCGGAGCGGACTTGCGGCCCCCAAAGGCTGCCTGCAGCCATTGATCCTGCTTCCGGTTGTCGAGGCGCGTGGCATTGATAGCAGATTGCCTGCCGCGGGTCGGGACTGATCCTCACTCCTCGTGCGCCGTCGAAGAGCACCGGTATCGCAAGCCGCCCGGCGCCGAAGTGCAACTGCTCACGGCGATCGAAGAACGCAAGCGTTTCCGGAATCGGGGCAGTAGCGGCTGAGATCCGCTGCGCGGGCTTGCTTTGGGTGGGGTCTTCACGGTGCATCTCATGACATGCCATGCATGGGATCGTCGGCTGATCGGCAAGGGATGTTCGAAGCAAATGCCAGGGTCCGGTTGTATTCATCGGGCTTACGAGTTCGCGAACTGCTCCGCTGAAGTGCATCCCGTGGCAGCGGAGACAATCATCGGCGAGTCGGCGTTTTGCGTTGTGCACGGGGTCTGTGAATATCTGCGCATAGGTGGCGCTATGCGGGCCGGCACGCCACGTCGCGTATTCGTGCTTATGACAATTCTGGCACTTCGTCGTCATAGCCAGCACATCGACGTCGCGCAAGCGAATTGATTCGGGCGGTTGTCCGAAGAGATGCACACGAATGTGGCGCAGCTTGCTTCCGAGACTCGCATCATGACAGTCGAGACAAGTGCTTGTGCGATGTGCGGACGCATGCACAGCACTGGTAAACGCCGCCATCTCATGACAGCTCGCACAGCCCTGGCCGTGCTGAGACGTGTAGTAGTAAGAGGCACCATAAGTGATGGCAACCGACAGTGCAGCCACACACGCAACTGCTAACCCAGCGACCTTGATGCTGCGCATCATGACCGGAATGCCATTCCCTTCCAGTTGCGGACCAGCGATGCCGATGCGTAGTACGCAACAGCCATGATGGTGAGTACCGGGTTGAACCCACCGTTGGTGACGTGCACGCTTCCATCGATGACAAAGACGTTGTCCACATCGTGCAGCTTGCAGGTGCGATCAACGACAGAACCGCGAGGATCATTGCCCATGCGGCAGGTTCCGGCCTGGTGCTGTCCCGCGGAAACGCCTTCAGGATGCCATGCCATCAGCGAAGTGTTGATCGCGCCGGCCTCCTTCAGCCATGCTTCGGCTCGCTTCGCCTGCACGTCGCCGATCTCAAAGGTGTGCGGGTGAACATTGCCTTCGAAGCGGGCAACCGGAAGTCCCCATTTGTCGCGAATGTCGGGATCCACTGTGATGCGACCGGTCGGGCTGGGAATCTGCTGTGTGGGCCCCATGATCACAATCGAGCGCTTGTGCCAGTGACGCATGGCTTGTTTGTGCGCAAGACCCCAACGCGGGGTGCCTTCAGGGAGTCGATCTACCATGTGAATCGGAAGGCGGATGAACTCATTTGCGAGCATCCCGCCGCCGCGAAGGCCCGGGGTGCCGTGGTTGTAATCCATCACCGCGATGCTCGCGCCTGGTCCCAGATCGTCATAAGTATCGAAATCGAAGTAGCCGATCGCGCCAGTGTAGTGATGCCCCTGCAGGTGGCGGCCAACCTGGTCGTAACGGTTTCCCAGCCCATTCGGAAACAATCGGCTCCGCGAGTTCAGGAGCAATCGCGCTGACTCGATGGCCGCTGACGACACGATCACGGTATCTGCCGGCTGCTCCTGTATATGACCGTGCTCGTCGAAGTAGGCCACTCCACGCGCCCGGCCATGATCATCGACAAGAATTTCCTTTGCCATACATTGCGTGCGTAGTTCGCAATTTCCTGTATTCAATGCAAGCGGAATGACCGTGTTCTGGCTGCCATTTTTCGCGTCTACCTCGCACGCGAAGCCGCAGCACCAGCGGCAGCGCATGCAGGGACCCCGACCGTTATAGGGCACGCTGTTGCGCAACATCGGCAAGTGGAAGGGATGCAGCCCGAGCCGCTTTGCCGCAGGCTCTAGAATGCCGAACTCCCGATTCGGGGGCAGCGGCGGCATCGGCAAATCGCGGCGTCGCGGCCCATGAAACGGCGTCCCCGAGTAGTCTCCCGAAACGCCAATCTCGTATTCTGCCTTGTCGTAGAACGGTTCCAGCTCGTCGTAGGAGATTGGCCAGTCCTCGAGCGAACTGCCCTCAGGTGCACCGTAGA
>DATNFD010000137.1:0-12178 GCA_035606555.1 Occallatibacter sp. | reverse complement strand
AGATGAAAGGGGATGGCTTACCGGCGCGCGCTGCATGCGAATGGAACTGGGCACACCAGATGCCAGCGGAAGGCGATCTCCCATACCAGTTAAGGGATCGGAGTTCGTGATGCCTGTAAATGTGGCTATTATTGGCGTGGGAACAACTGCCAATCCCATAATCCAGAGCACGACTACTGACATGAAAACCGATTCGAGAAACTACATCGTCGCCGATACGGAGACTATGCGCACCTCAAAATGCGGCGTCTTCGCAGGCGGGGACATCGTCACCGGAGCGGCAACGGTGATTCTGGCAATGGGAGCGGGACGCAAGGCAGGAGCCTCGATTCACAATTTCTTGATGGACGGAAAATGGTGAGACTACGGCCGAAAAGAGCAGACTTCCATGTCCGCTCCGGCCAACTCCTGTTCCCTTAAATAAATCGGCGGCAAAAGGGATCGCCCTCTGCCGCCACCGGTATTGACTACAACCGCATTTGCTCTCTGCTTACACTTCCATTGACGGGAATTCAGGTTCACTGGTTTACAGCGAATGAAGGATTTTCTTCGGGTCCGTTATCCAGCATGCCCTGAGGTCCGGGAGGTGGCGGCGGCGCACCGTTATCGTCCGGACCGCCCGGGCCGGCTCCGTTTCCCCGACCGTCACGGCGCCATTCGCGGCGCATGCCATCATGACTCTGTCGGAATTCCTGCACCTGCTTCCACTGCTCGGGTGTCAGCTTGGCACGCAGAGCGAATAGGAAACGGGCATTCGCCTTTTCCAGTTCCGCCCGGGCCTGTGCCACTTTGTCAATCTGAGACATCACCGCCGATTCATTCGGCTGATCGGCCTTGACCAGCGGCTCCATTTCGACTTCCGCTTTCTCCAGATTGGCACGGAGATCGATCAATTTCTCGCGATGGTTCTGGAAAATTCCATCCATCGACTTCCGCTGTTCTTCAGTGAGCTTCAATCTCTCGATAATTTTAGGGTTATTCCACCAGCGGCCAAATTTCCCATGGGCACGCATCGCCCTCTCCATCGGTGGACGATGCATGCCAAAAACTTCGCCCTTACCGCCCGGTCCTTGCGCGTTTGCATTCAAAGCGGCAAAAATCCCGGCAAGCCCGATTCCCAGCCATAACGCCAGTCTAAATTTCATCTCGTTCTCCTTTTGCTGAATTCCCTGACATCGGGCAATTGCATCAGTTCCCTGTTTCTTGGTTCTCGTCCATCAAATATGCCAACGGTTGCAGCGCGCTCGGAACCTCCCGCGCGATGTCGCTGTCCACCTTTGCCATCAGGTCTGCTTCATCCTTGGCTCGTTCGCCGGCCAGCTCGCGTTTTTGTTCAGCAATCCGAACGGCTTCAATCTTCGCAGCTTGTTTTTCCCGGTGATTCTGGTAGACGCCGCCGGATACTGTGCCGACAAAGACAGCACAGCCGAGCGCCCATTTTGTGAGGAGTCCCCAGTTTGTGCGAACCGGGGCCTTATCCTCGCGGGTGCGGACTGCCATCGCATCACTCCATGCGTCGACACTTGACTTGAAATTGCCGATCGCTTCGCGCAACTCGGCTTCCATCTCCTGCCCCTCGTCCCCTCTGCTAAGCTTCGGATTCTCATCCGTGCGATTCATCTCTTTTCTCCCAACTCTGTTCGGACTCGTGCCAGCGCGCGCGACAAGTGCGCCTTAACGGTGCCTTCCCCCATCCCGGTCACATCCGCGATTTCTTTCAGATCCAGTTCCTCAACATAGCGAAGGAGAAAGACGGTACGCTGCCGTTCACTCAAGTTTTCAACGGCGCGCCAGACGTGCCCCACCTGCTCCCGGGCCAGCATGCGTTGTTCCGCAGAACGCTCTCCGCTGGGCAGCCACTCACTGGCTTCATCCAGATCGACCGCATTGGTGCGAGTCTGCCGCCAGAACTGCAGCCGGCGGTTGCGCCAGTGATCCTTCTGCAGGTTGATGGCAATCCGCATCAACCACGTCAGCACACTTGAATCGCCACGAAAACCTGACCAGTTGCGGTGCGCTTTGAGAAAGCAGTCCTGCGTCAGCGTCTCTGCCAGATCAACGTCTCGCGTAGAAGCAAGCAAAAAACGGAAAATCTGCGCACGATGGCTGGCAACGACGCCGGCAAACTCCTGCGAATCAATGGCTTCTGCCGTTGCGTTGATCATTGGCTCCAGTGTTGTGCAGGACGCCATCACTCTGGTAGACGGCTGCACGCGATCCGGGATTACAGGGCCGAAGACTTTTCCCTGCGCTATGAAGGATCTATGCACTAAAGACGCAATTACTCAGGAATTTGTCGCGGTAGCAGGTTGAGAAAGCACCTGGCCGCGGGGGCGAGTGCCAGCGTCAATCGAGCTTGACCCTTCTCAAGTCAGGATTTGCGCTTCAGAAGACGAAGCTCCCAGGAGGTGGTTGCCTGTCCGGTTTGCTCGGCAATCGGGCGCAGGATGACGCGGCCGGGCTGGTCGGGATACTCCGCCTGTGCATAATCCGTTTGGGCTGTGGCGACAGGAACGAAGAAGGGCGGTCTCCGGGGGTTTGTCACGAGGGCCGCTTCCGGTGTTCCGAAGAGTCGATTCCCGGTGGTGAGTTCGTTGAAATACGCGGGATTGTCTGCGGCTGATACTCCCAGCAGCCACGGCCCGAACCAGAAGATTTCGCGATCCTCACCGCTCTTCTCGGCACGGAGTTTCATCTCGTACTTCACTTCGATGAGGTCACCCGCAGTCCACACTCTTTCCGCATCGGCGGAGCCAGCATCGAGGGGTGACATCGAACCTGTTTGCTTGACACGCAGGCTCACCGATTCTGCCCAGGCCGGTTTTCGGATAGAGAGCCGCGCTTTTTCTTTCGTCGCCCGCGTGATTCGGATGCGCACTGTGCCGGAGTGCGACAGATCCGATTCGGCGGTTGCAGACAGCAAAGGCGATTCAATCTTCCCCTGAACAGGCACTTCGTAGGAGATACCGGAGCGAGTTGCACGAAATGCGCTGTCCTGGATATCGGGGAAACAGCGCAGCCCGTGCAGGGTGCAGCACCACCATGCGCGAGCTGCTCCGGCGGCAGGCAGACCGGTGTCGGTGTAAACCCGATGGCCGAAGTCGCCTGTAGCGAACTGGTTGAAAGCGAGTTCGTTAAAGATGGCGCGTTCTGCAAAGGAGAGATACTTCTGGTTTTCGGTCGCGTTCCACAGTTGGAGATTGAGCCGCACCCAATCTGCCTCGCCGCATCCCTCTGTGCGGTGGTTATTCGGGCTCCAGCCTTCGGGAACGCCTCCAGTGAGCAGCAGGTCACGGGAGGCAGTGATGTCCTGCCATGCCCTCTCGCACTGGGAGAGCAGCTTCGGATCCTTTGTCGAAGCATGAAGCTCCATCACTCCTCGCAGGCTGGTGAGGTATCCGTGAACGTGGTCCCCCGGGCGCCGCTCGATTACAGCAGCGATCGATTCCGCCAGTTTGCGATACCGCTCATCTTTCGTGACGCTGTAAAGCATCGCGAGACCCTCAGTCTGCTGCGTCCAGCAAATGTAGCTGGAGGCAAAGTGCTGTGCTCCGAAGGCATCGCGAATCTCTTTCGAAAGCATCAGCGGGCTCACACGGACCAGGAAATCGCCTATTTGTCTGCTCGCGGCGAGGACACGCTCGGATGGCCGGAATCTGTAGTACTCCAGCAGACCAACGAGAAGGCGCCCATTGCCCCAGAGCAGCGCCATATCCGCGTCTGTCGGATTTTCGAAGTGAAATGTGCTGCCGAAGTATCCTTCGGGCTTCTGAAGGGCGATGATCTTGTTCACCAAAGAATCGAGTTGAGGCGCCTCGATGCCGTACACGCGCGCAGCAGTCGCCAGTGCTCCGACATACCTGCCAGAGAGGTCGCCACTGTACTCGGTGAATCGCCGCTCGGCTGTTGGCTTGACATCGGCCAGCAGGAAATCGTCGCTATACCTTGGCGAGTCGCCCTCAACCACGCGGCGCAACGTGAGGTTCAATCTCTCATCAGCTCCGCCGGTTTTGCTCCGCTCCCCGGTATCTGCACTGATCCGCGATGGCTCTCCGAGGGCTCCGGTAGTACTCACAAGGAGTGGAGCCATGGCCACTGCTTTGACGAAATTTCGCCGGTCAACTTTTTTCATGTCCATCCACCTGCCCCGCTGCTGACGGATCTCATTGTCCGCTCCAGAAAGGAACGCGTCAAACGGCACTCGCCACCTGATAAACGCTCAGCTTGACCGATTTGCGGAGAGGTCGGAAATGTCGCGCGAATCACTCCGAAGACAAGTTTTGGTCGCGAATGACTGGAATTGCCGAGTTCGCCTATGCGGCGATTTTCAGCCTCTTCTCCAGTAGGAACATGAGTTGCACTTCTTCCTCGCGTAGAGAGTGCCCGCTTGCCCTCGTCTTCTTCTCAGCCGCTTCGAGCGTTTTGATGAGTTCTCCTGTCATATACGATTCGAGTACTGTCGGGTGAACATAGCATTTGCGACACACGGCCGGAGTATTTCCGAGTTGTGCAGCGACCTTCTTGATCGCCTCGACGACATTCTTTTTCGCCTGAGTCTGTGTCTCACATTCTTCGCACTCGCGCAGAGCGAGGCAGGCGAGTACCGTCCCCGCCCAAGTGCGGAAATCCTTGGCCGTAAACGGCTGCTCCGTAATGAGCCGCAGATACTCATTCACATCTGATGAGTCCACCGTATGCAATGAGCCATCCTCATCGATGTACTGGAAGAGCTCATATCCGGGCAGATCAAGGCATTTCTTCACAATGCGGGCGAGCCGGCGATCGCTCAGATCAATAACATGCTGTTTGCCGCTTTTACCCTTAAATTTGAACCGGACAGTCGATCCATCCACATCGACATGCTTGTTGCGGAGCGTGGTCAAACCGTAGGAGTGGTTCTCTTTTGCGTACTCCTCGTTTCCAATCCGTATAAAGGTAGTCTCGAGCAGTCGCACGAGGGTCGCGAGCACCTTTTCTTTGGGCAGCCCGGGAAGGGCAAGATCCTGTTCTACGCGCTCGCGAATGACCGGAAGAGTCTCTCCGAATAACTTCATGCGTTCGTACTTAGTTTCGTCGCGCACCTCGCGCCATCGCTGATGGTAGCGGCTCTGTTTGCGTCCTTTGGCATCGCGCCCGGTTGCCTGAAGGTGCCCGTTGGCGCGCGGACAAATCCAGACATTCGCCCATGCGGGAGGTATCACCAGAGATTTGATTCTGGCCAGGACCTCCTTATCTCGGATTGGCTTTCCATCCGGATCGAAATACTGAAAGCTTTTGCCTCGACGGCGGCGCGTGATACCGGGAGTGGAATCGGTTACGTACCGCAGCCCGGCTATTTTGGACGACTCTACTGGATCGAGCACGAGTTCCGTTGCTGTTGACATAACTCCTGGCCCTGAACGATCGAACTCAAACCCGATCATCTCTGAAAAGCTTGGATGCCGGATTCTCCGGGTTCGTAGATCTTGGACGATCGCTGAGAGCTATTCGTCGCCTTCATCGTTCCCATAGGTGGCAAGTGGAGCGGGGCGAGTGCTGGTGGGCATGCCGGATAAAATATTGAGGTCCGCGAGAACCTGCTTCCATCGATCCGCGTCCTGCTTCGTGGTGATCGGCGCGTCCGGATTGGAATAGTACTGCTGGACGTCCTCTTTTATTCCCGGTGGGATCGCCTGCTTACGATTCTGAGCCAACTCGTGCAGCAGGTCCGCGTATGTGGAGTCCGTCAGGGAATAACCGCCGGGCTGAACGACTTTGCCGGTATCGAGATCGCGGTTCGGCAGTGGATGATTCGGATCGCGGCGTCGCGGTCCATTAATATATGGGCGCGTGAGGCTGACAAGAGGAGGAACCGGCCCCTTGTAACGTGCCGCCTCAGGTGTAAAACGCGTCAGGATTCTTCGCAATGACGTGATCGAGACCGCCACGCTGTGGGCATAATCCGCCTCAGTCTGCTGGTTGGGACCTTTCACATTGACGAGGGCCAGGGGACCCACTTTCGGCAGAATAAACAGCAGCACCGCCAGCAGATGAGTCTCAATGCCGGGCTTGCGGCGATATTTATCCCAGTTGTTGATTCTGGCAACTTCGGCGGATTCTCTTTCGAGCTCAATCGCCTCGGGCGTACTCGGGTCTGGTGGTTCATGGCTGCGATGTAGCAGCGTCACGGCGTAAGCGATCCTCGGAATGAATGTGCGCGCCGCAAAGCGATAATCGCGCACATTGATCCGCCGCCTTACCCCCAAGTTTTCGGTCAGCCCGTATGTCTGGTAGATCGCCTGATCTAACTGCTTCATCGAAACCCGAAAACCTATATGCCGCAAGTAGCGCAGCGGAGCCACGCGATGGTGTGCAATCTCATTGATGTCAAAGGCGAACTCTGTTTGAACGTGCTCATGTTTGCCCTCCGCATAACTAACAGAGTTACCGTACCGGGCACGCAGCTTGGGGAACTCGAGGGGGACCGCGAGATTGGTCGCTTCGGCATGGCCAATAGAGTCGCCTATGTAATGCGAAAGAGCGCCAACGGCGAAAGCCAGTTCGTTTGCGTCATGCGCATTGCGGAACAGGTTGACCACAAAGTCACCCGATCGCACATAGTGCGTGAGGTTCGAGAAGGAGCGGTCACCGAACGGATAATAACCGATGTCCTGAATTACGCAACCACCATAGGCATAGGCGCGTGCGCGATCGAGTTCGGCAGGTGTTAAGTTGGGATACCGGCTCAGCAGCAGCGGAACGATCGAGTCCTGCCATGTAAGATCGATCAGTTGCTCATGAGTGAGCAAAGAATATGCATCAAGGGTGCGCGGGCACAGCAGCAGCGACACGAGCAAAACTGCTGTGGCGATTACTGATGGTTTGCGGCCCATTATCCTCCGATCGCACTTCGAGTAGGATCACCTGCCAAGCCTGTCGAGCGAACCGATACTACCGGAACAACCTCTCGGTGCAGCACTACTCGAGGAATTCTCGAACGAGCGGATTCTCGCTCGTCACCAGCTCATGCAGAGATCCGTTGAAGATGAGGCGCCCTTCCGACAGCATCAGAAACGTGGTGTTGGGATCGTATTGACCCTGAGGCAAAGGCACCATCCGATTAACAGTCGGCTCAAACCGATGACTACACATTGTGAATGCGTCCTGCAGTCGATGCGTCACGAGGACGGAGGGAGTGCGATACACGTCACGCTGTTTCACGATCAGTTCGATGATTGTTGTTGAGGTAACCGGATCGAGACCGCCGGTCGGCGAATCGTACAGCAGAAGCTCCGGAGTATTAATCAGGGCACGTGCAATGGCGACCCGTCGCCGCATACCGCCCGATAAGCTTCCTGGATACAGGCTGAACGTTTGCTCAAGACCGACGAATCGAAGTGACTCCCGCACACGCAGATCGATCTCGTCGTCTGCGATCTCCTCCTGGATGAGTTGGTAGGCGACGTTATCACGCACAGTGAGCGAGTCGAACAGAGCGCCCTCCTGGAAGACGAACCCTATACGGGTTCGCAGTGCGAAAAGATCTCGTTCCGGCATATGGGAAATTTCCCTGCCGAACAGGTGGATCGAACCCGTATCAGCACAGAGCAGACCGTTTGCCAACTTCAATAACACGCTCTTCCCAACACCAGCAGGACCGAGAAGGATTCGTGTCTCGCCGGGCGCGACCTGAAAGGTGATATCGTCCAGCACGGAGTGATCAGGAAACGAGATCGAGACGTTGCGGAAATTGAGCACAGGGTCCGAAACCGCGTCCGGAGGCGGGTCGGCTTTGGCGGGTAGCGCGGATGTAGTCATCAGGGGAAGACCGTTAGCATAATTTGCGTCAGCAGGAAATCGACGAAAATGATCAGCACGGAGGAGACTACGACAGCTTTGATTGTTGAGCGGCCGACTCCTTCTGTTCCGCCTGTCGTTCTCAGCCCGTAGAAACATCCGATGCTGGCGATAATGAACCCGGAGAACAGCGGTTTGATGAGTCCCTGCATGATGTCACCAAGACGCAGGTACTCGTATGCCATGGAGAAGTACTGAGTGCCGTTCTGGTGGTTCATAAACACCGTAACGGCGGCACCGCCAAGAATGCCGAAAAAATTCGCTACAATCGACAGAAAAAAGAGCATCGCGACGCAGGCAAAGATCCGCGGTGTAACGAGCTTGCGCATGGGGTCCACGCCCAGTGCGCGCATTGCGTCAATCTGCTCCGTCACAACCATCGAGCCAAGTTCGCTGGCCATGGATGAGGCATTCCGGCCGGACACCATGATGCCGGTGAGAACAGGGCCCAATTCGCGAATCATCGAGGTGCTGACGAACCGTCCGGTAACGGCTGTCGCACCGAATTGCGATAGGGTTGACGCCGATTGAAGCGCAAGTACACCACCCGTGAAGAAGCCCGAAAGAAGTACAATAGAGGCTGAGCCGACGCCGATGATGTCGGCTTGGATCAGGAAGTCGGGCCAATATATGGGCGGCCGGAAGAGGTTTGTAGCGCCTCGCCAGGCAAACAGGGAGTAATCCTGCACCGTACCCACGATGTTCTTGGCGGTATTCTCGATTGATTGGAAGGCCATCTAGTTGCCGCACCGTAAGTTGCGGGATGTGGACTATCACTCCCCGTCCTGCACAGGATAGCCTATCCGGCCTGCGTGGCTCGCCGGATTCGAATTTCTCGAACCGCGCAATCTTCGTACAGAGCGTGCGCAAATCTCGAGCTTATAGGTCCTCAGGGGTGGCCGTAAGTTCCTCATCGATTTAGGATTCTGTTTCGCCACTCCCGCTGACGCAGACCGCAAGTTACGCATCTAAAGCGATAGTTAAAGATCTCAGAAAGGGGGCCGAATGCACTCGTTCCGCTTGCGACTGATTCTTGCGCTGATTGCAGGCGTCACGATTGTGTCCGTCGCCTCCACTTACTTCGAAGTCCTTGAGCACAAACACATTCTGCGGCAGGAATTGGAATGGCGGTCCACCTGGATCGGCAATAGCCTCAAACCTCAGATGAAGCTGGCGCTGATGCAGGGCGAACAGGCCGGTTTGCAGTCTCTGGTAGCGGATGCCAAGAACCAGACCGGTGCTCTGGGAATCGGTATCTATGATCCACAAGGTCATCTGGTGACAGAGGCTGGTGCGCCCGAGGTTTTCAGCGCACTGGCACATGTTCCCTTTGAGTCGTTGGCGAAGACGGGCGTTCAGTCCCTTTCACGCACCAGGGTAGAGCTTTCACTGCAGAGGGGCGCACAGGTCAACGCATTCGGCCACACCGGGAGTACGCAATGGCTCGAGGAAGTATTCCCTCTGCACGACGGGAACAAGCTGGTCGGCGCACTTGTGGTTCTGATCGATGCGGGATACATCCGCGACCAGAGCTACGATCTCTGGCGCCGGAGCTTCTGGTGGATCGTGGCTACGGTTCTGCTGATTGTCCTGGTCACATTCGCGATGGTGCGCTGGTTTCTGATGCGGCCCCTGACGCGAGTTGCCGATCGGCTGCGCCGGCTCCGGATGGGACACTTCGAAAAGGGCCTGAGCGGCGGAACGAACGAGCTCAATATGTTCAGCCCACTCGCACGTGAAGTGGAGACGATGGCCGAGAGTCTGATCGCCGCTCGTGCAGCGGCTGCGGCCGAGGCGCGGCTGCGCGATGCAGGCGAGCACTTCTGGACGCCAGAGCGGCTGGCCGTACACATGAGAAATAAGGCCAGTGGCCGAATCTTCGCGGTATCAAACCGCGAGCCCTATATGCACGTGCGTGAAGGTCGCAAGACTATTTGCATCGTTCCGCCGAGCGGCCTGGTTACGGCAATCGAGCCGGTGCTACAGGCGTGTGACGGTGTATGGGTAGCCACCGGGAGCGGAAACGCTGATCGGGAAAACGTCGATGAGTTCGACAGATTACGCGTACCGCCGGAAGACCCTAAGTACACATTGAGGCGCGTCTGGCTTACGGCGGAGGAGGAATCCCGGTACTATGACGGATTCGCAAACGAGGGGCTCTGGCCTCTATGCCACATCGCGCATACCCGGCCCACTTTTCGCGCCGCCGACTGGGAGGCTTACCAGCGCGTAAACGAGAAGTTCGCGGCAGCACTGCTGGACGAAATGAAAGACAGCACGGAACCCCTTATCTTCGTGCAGGACTACCACTTTGCCCTCCTACCGCGGTTGGTGAAGATAGCGCGGCCAGACGCAAGGGTTGCGATATTCTGGCATATCCCCTGGCCCAACCCGGAAGCGTTTGGGATCTGCCCGTGGCAGGCCGAACTACTGGACGGCCTTTTGGGCGCCGATCTCATTGGCTTCCATATTCCGCTTCACTGCAACAATTTTCTCGACACTGTCGACCGTGCTCTCGAATCGCGAACCGATCGCGAGCACATGACGGTGCGCCGCGGAGGGCACATCACCGCGGTAAAACCATATCCTGTGAGCGTTGCGTTTAGCGGAGGTATTCCGAGCACGTTGCAGGCAATCGTAGCCGGACGAGAAGAAGATCGCTCGGAGGAACGGCGCGCTCTGCTGTCGGAATTCGGAGTTCAGGCGGAATCGATCGTTGTCGGAGTCGACCGGCTCGACTACACGAAGGGAATTGTCGAGCGGCTACTTGCCATCGAGGAGTTGCTGGTCGAGCACCCCTGGCACAAAGAGCGGCTCACGATGGTGCAGATTGCTGCTCCGAGCCGTACGCGCATCCCCAGCTATGCCGAATTGCATCGCCGGGTGGACGAAGAGGTCCGCCGCATCAACCACCGATTCCAGACATCGAAGTGGAAGCCGATTGTGTTGATCGAGCGCCAGTGCAATCACGACGAGGTGAATCGCTGGTATCGCATCGCGGATGTGTGCCTGGTGACGTCTCTACACGACGGAATGAACCTGGTGGCCAAGGAGTTTGCCGCGGCACGTGACGATGAAGACGGCGTTTTGGTTCTCAGCAAGTTCACGGGTGCCGCCGTTGAGCTTCGGGATGCGCTGCTCGTCAATCCTTATGACATCGCTGAAGTGGCTGAGGCAGTTCACAGAGGAGCTGAGATGCCGCGCGAAGAGCGGAAACTCCGCATGCAGCAGATGCGCAAGCAGGTGATGGAACACAATATTTATCGATGGGCAGCAATGGTGCTTGGCGACCTGCGAGACGTCCGCCTCGAGTTGTACGATCCGGAAACCTACGCGGGACCACTTCCTGAACCGATCCCCATCGATCCGTACCGCAGAATGGCATAGAAAGCGAGGAGTATTGACCCCGACGGAAGCAGAGCAGCTCGACAACTTCTTTTCATCACTAAGGAACGCTGAAGCGCCGATACTGCTGCTGGACTATGATGGCACGCTTGCCGATTTTCGAGTCGACCGCTTCACTGCCCGTCCCTGGGCCGGCATTAGAGAACTCCTTACCGAGGTTCAGAAAGATCACCGTACCCAACTGCGCGTGATCACCGGTCGTCCGGCAGGCGAGATCAATACTCTGCTCCAACTTCCCTCGCCGGTTGAAGTCTGGGGCCTGCATGGCGCTGAACGGTTGTACGTCGATGGGCGCCGTGAATTGGAAGATGCTCCTCCTGAAGCGCTTCGCAAGCTCGATGAACTGCGTTTCATGTTGCGGCATGAGGCTTTTGGCGGCCTTTTCGAAGACAAAGCGAATGCAGCAGTCATGCACTGGCGTGGCCTTTCTCCGCAACGTGCCAGGCTGGTTCAACAGAGAACTCGCGAGCTTTTCGAGCCTGCCGCCATGGTCGAGGGCCTGTCGCTCCTTCCATTTGAATCCGGAATTGAATTGCGTGTCGGACGCGACAAGGGTGGCGCGATCCAGGCTATCGTCGACCAGGTTGGCACTGATGTTCCGGTCGCTTTCCTGGGCGACGATCTGACGGACGAGTCCGGCTTTCGAACAGTCAACCACCTCGACAATCCCCACCTCAGCGTCCTTGTACGGCGTGCTTTGCGGGATACCTCTGCCGCGATCTGGCTGAAGCCTCCGGAAGAGTTGCGCTGGTTTCTAAAACGGTGGCTCAATGCGACAACTGGAGAGTGGGGGACACGGCCCGGGCTTGGGCATATTGAGAACACATCGGATAACTTCTCAAGCCATGCCGCCCAGGGATGACTGGCGGTACTCTGTCTTACACTCGTATACGTTCGAACTGAAACTTAATCGCTCCGGAGTTCATGCATGGAGCTT
>DATNFD010000136.1:0-3565 GCA_035606555.1 Occallatibacter sp. | reverse complement strand
TGGTGACACTCGGGCCGCCTCCAGTCAGCACGAGAAACTCCGGATGAGAGAGCGCGTGATGAATGTACTCTTCCTTGCCGCTGCGCTTGCCATCGGCCAGCTTGACCACTGGGTTTGTCTCAACAGCATTCTTCAGTTCACCGTTGATAGGCCCAAGCAGCATCTGGATGGTGGCGCCAACAATTTCAAGATGGCTGAATTCCTCGGTGGCAATGTCCATGAGCAGGTCGTATTCCTTGGGATACGCCTGCCTGCAACCGAATGCCTGCACAAAATACTGCATGGCTGCTTTTAGTTCGCCGTTGCCGCCGCCGAACTGTTCCAGCAGCAAGCGGGCAAATTGCGGATCAGGCTCGGTGACGCGGGCGTTGAATTGCAGTTCTTTAACGTGATGAAACATGGGATCTCCTAAAAATAGAATTCGGGTCTGGCTTTCGCTTGATTTTCTTGCGGGTGATCGAATGGAAGATGTCGCGGTGCGGAGGTGAGGTTGCGGTGAAGGGCTGTGAATATCTTGCGAGCGATTCTGCTATGTTCGCCGGCGTTCCCACGGGGCCGGAACGAGAACGGAAGCCATTCCTGCCGCCGTTGCGGCTTCTATTCCCATGCGGGTGTCTTCGAACACCAGACAATATTCGGCTGGAACCCCGAGCTTCTCCGCCGCAATCAGGAATGGCTCCGGATCCGGCTTGCTCTTGGTGTAGTCTCCGGCGCAGACCAGCACGTCGAAGCTGTCCAGCAGTCCGATCGCGCGCAGTGAAGCCTCAACTGAATCCCGCGCGCTGCCGGAAACGATGGCGAACGGAATGCGTCCGCGCTGGTGTTCGATGTGCTCCAGCACCTCGGGCACACATTGCAGTTTCGGCAGATGCTTGAAGTAAAGTTCTTCTTTTCGCTTGGCGACCTGCGGGATAGGCATCTCGATCCCCTGCTCACGCCCAAGCAGTGCGATGATCTCGACGATCGGCATGCCTCCGAGTTGGTAAAAGCGCTCTTCGGTGAACTTGCATCCCCATTCACCGAGTGCCTGGCTCCAGGCCATGTAGTGCAAGGGCATGGAGTCGGCCACGGTGCCATCGCAATCGAAGAGATAAGCTTTGAAATTTCCGGGGGGCAGCGCGAGTTTGGGAGCCACTCTACAGTTTACCCGCAGTACTCCGAACTGCTGGTGTCCCTGCGATCCCTCACTGCTGAACCGGAATCCGGTACACCGTTACTGAGTAAGGATCCAGCTGCACCGGCAACGTCGCGGAGGTTACCTGAAGCGTCGAAGATTTCGGCGATACCAGTTTTGGATGGTCGAAGTTGTTCTCGGCATTGAGGTCCGCGCTCGCCAACGTGATTACTTTGGCCGTTCCCGAAGGATTGAGTCCATTCAGGCGAATCTCCGCCGGTCGAGTGCTGGCGGAAACGTTGATGGCCTTAACGATCAGTTCATGCGTGCGGTCATCGAGCGAGGCGCTGGTATAGAGCCCACTATCAGCCCGCGGCGTTATCGGTATCACGCGATCGCCGACATTGTTCGCGAAAATGCTTTGCACGTAATAGTCGGTGCTGCCGTAGGAGCGTAGGTTGTCGAACCAGATCGCGTCCGGCGTCCACTGCCAGGCATCGATGTGGGCGAGGAGAGGCGCGTAGGAAGCCATCTGAACTACGTCACCGTTCCGCTCGAGACCGGTCATAAACGCAGCTTCGGAGATCGCTGTATTCCAGTTGTTGTGATTGTCTGGCTTAGCAACGCCGGAGCTTTGAGCGGCGTACTCGCCCGCAAACACCTTCGGACCGGAGCGGTCGTAATGGTCGTAGCGCCCGGTGTTCTGCAGGAACCACTCCGGAGCCATGTAGTAATGTTCGTCGACAATGTCGGCCTTCATTTGTCGCCAATTGGACCAGAGCGTCTCGAAAGGTTCACCTGCAGGGAAGGGCCCTGCGCTCACGACCAGTTTCACATCCGGATGCTTGGCCTTAAGCGCTGCCGCGAAAACCTTGTACCGCTCAATGTACCGCGGGCCCCACTGCTCATTGCCTACACCGATCATCGTGAGGTGAAACGGCGCGGGGTGGCCCATTTGCGCGCGTAGCTTTCCCCAAGGTGACGTGACCGGCCCATTGGCAAATTCGATCAGGTCGAGCGCGTCCTGCACGTATTCATTGATTTCGCTCATTGCGGCGGTTTCGCTCGAGTTGAACTGACACGCCATGCCGCAGTTCAGAATAGGCAGCGGACGCGCTCCGATATCTTCTGCCAGTTGGAAATATTCGTAGAATCCCAAGCCGAAGGATTGGAAATAGTCCGGGGCAGGCTTGTGATCGAACTCATCATTCCAGCGGTTGATAATGGTTTTCCGCTCGGTGATGTCACCAATCGTAGTTTTCCAGCGATAGCGAGTGGCCAGGCGACGTCCCTCCACGATGCAGCCACCGGGGAAGCGCAGAAATCCCGGGTGCATGTCGGCAAGCAGTTGCACCAGATCTTTGCGCAAACCGTTGGGGCGATTCTTCCATGTGTCGACGGGGAATAGCGAAAGCATGTCGAGATCGAGGGATCCTTTTTCGTCGACGAAGATGTTCAACTGCGCATGCTGCTCAGTGGTATTGGCGCGAATGACAGTTTCGTACTTCTTCCAATGATCGGCGAATCCCTCGAGCTTTCCACTGCCGATTTCCTGGCCATTCGGATCGGTCAGCGTTGCGCGAATCGACTTCGGACCGCTGGTCCGTGCGTACAACGAAAGGCGGTACTCGGCGTCCTTTTCAACTCCGACGCCGCGAAAGCCCGTGTTGTAGAAGCCGTAGCCTGGCTGATAAACCCGCACGCGAAGATAGTGCGGATTGGTGGCGTGCAGCGGATTCTCGGTGAGCACGTCCATCTCGCCTTTGTCGCTGTTCTCGCCGGCGGTGCCCTTTGCCATCATGGTCAGGATCTGGTGCCAGCCCATGAGCGGCTTGTCGAACTCAAACGAGCGGTTCTTGACGCGCTCGGGGTAGAGCCCACCGTCAGCCCCGAAGTTGATGTCCTCAAAGAAAATGCCGAACATCTGCGGAGAGATCGCTGCTCCGGGATGAGCAAAGTCCACGGAAATAACGGCAGAATTCTGATGCTCTTGTCCAATCAGGCAAATGGGAATTATGACGAGCGCAAGGATGACGAGGGATGTTTTTCGCATGGGATCGGCCTCATTGTAATCGTTTACTCGTCGAGGGAGCACTGTTGTTTCACAGCACGAAATAACTGAAGAAGGTTCGTCCGAGTCGGGATGCGCGTCATTTGTGACTGGGATCATTCTTCTGCGTGTCTGGGCGTGCTATGGTGGGCCCGTGCGCAGCCAAATCGAGGAAGCCATCCGGCTTCTGAAATCCGGCGATGCGGAGTCTACGGAGAAGGCCGTCGCTCTGCTCCAGGACAGTGTCTTTTCCTTCAGCATGCGCGTCTGCAACCAGCGCGAAGATGCCGAAGACACCATGCAGGAAGTTCTGCTGAAGTCCGTGCCGGTGCTTTCTCGATTCGAAAATGCGAAAGCGCTGGCCGTCTGGCTCTACAAGGTTGCGAAGAACCGCTGCCTGA
>DATNFD010000135.1:0-5792 GCA_035606555.1 Occallatibacter sp. | reverse complement strand
CGCCGCAAATACCAAAGCCAAGTGATTGACGCAACGGGTCTTTCCCGGTTACCCGGAAGACTTCATTTATCTCGCTTCAGGTTGTCCCCTGAGGTGCTCTGCCGGGCTCGAAAACTACCAGCCTTTGCCCAAACCTTTGTGAGTCTAGGCCTACAACATCGGGTCGTCAAGCCGGTGTGAACCATGCTGGGAACCTCGGTACTGACCCGCGTTCCAGTGCTTTTCCCAGTAAACCCGACACCTCAGGTCAGGTGGGCCTCGACGGAACCGGAACCGGCGAGCGCCGCGTTTCTATTCCATCCCGGGTGATTCTCTGGGTACGGCTGGTGTTTCTGTCGCGCATGAGACACTTTGATGTAATCCCATGACGTTAAGATGGTTATTGCCCTACAACGTTGGTAACCGTGCGCGCCGAGGAACGGGTAATGCTCTCTGAAAGCCTGGGCTACACTCAACCTAAGCCCCATGCCGCTCTCCAGACCAGCTTGCTCGGTTGCGGTCGCCACCGAAAACGTGTTTGCCCCTTCGCCTGGAGACCAGATGTCCCCTGCTGACAGAGTTGTGCTCATCGACGACGATCGCGTCGTCGGCGAAATTGTCTCGGGCCTCGCCAGCGCAATGGGTCTGCATTGCTCCGTCACCAGGACGGCTGACGAATTTTTCCAGCATGTCGGTCCGGAAACCGGCGTCATTCTCCTCGACCTGGTCATGCCGGAGATGGACGGCATTGAGATTCTGCGGCTACTGGGCGAGCGGAACTGCAAGGCCCGCATTATCCTGATGAGCGGCATCAATATCCGCGTCATCGAAACCGCCAAAAAGCTGGCCCAGTCTCTCGGGCTCACCGTTATCGGCCATCTCCAGAAGCCGTTTCCCATTCCCCAGTTGCAGCAGATGCTCACGGCTAATTTTGCTCCCGATAGGCCCACAACATCTGAATCTGAAAAAGAAGAACTTCTTGATATCCCGGACAGCGATCTGTACCGCGCATTCGAGCGCAAGGAGTTTGTCCTCTATTACCAACCGCAAATCAACATTTCCACCGGCGTCGTGACCGGCGTCGAAGCGCTCTCGCGCTGGAACCATCCCGAACTCGGCCTCGTCTTCCCAGATAACTTCATCTCGCGCATCGAGACTCTCGGCTTGATGGATAACTTCTGCTGGGCTACCGCAGAGCGCGCCCTTCACGAGGTGAAACAGTTCTCGGTCATCAATGAGCACCTTCCGCGGCTCGCCATCAACGTCTCAGTCAGTTCACTGCGCGATCTCAAGTTCCCTGATATTTTCATGAACCTCGCGCGGAAATACGACTTCCCAGCGGAACGGATCGTACTGGAAATCACCGAGTCCGGCTTGATGGAGTTCTCACTCGCCCTCGATGTCCTCACGCGTTTGCGCATGCGCAACTTCCAGCTCTCCATCGACGACTTCGGCACCGGCTACTCGATGATGAAACAGCTCCAGAATGTTCCCGCCATCGAGCTCAAAATCGACAAGACCTTCGTGCAGCACATGCACCTCAATCATGCCGATCTCGTCATGGTGGAAAAGATCATCGAGATGGGCCACGAACTCGAAATGGAAGTCACCGCCGAGGGCGTAGAAACCGACGAGCAGCTCAAGATGCTCCGCGAACGCGGCTGCGACGGTGTCCAGGGCTTTCTCTTCAGCCGCGCGCTTCCACCCGATGAGCTTGTCTTATGGTTGCAGAACTACCGCGCTCAGAAACTCCACTAGCCAACTTCGACCCACTTCGCCCGCGGCGCGTCACTCGGACGGGTCCAGGTTCAATCAGCGAGAAACGGTGAGATTTCCATGGTCCAGAGCGGGGCACTCCAGATCATCGAAGCTAATGACTGTCACCCGCGCGCTCGGATTGCCGCGAATGGGTCGCCCTCGGGTCTAAATCGAAAGCGCCGGATTATGATCTAGATCGAAGTTCTCAAGCTTCGCAAGCGAATTGTTGTCTTTAGAGATCAGGAAACTAAGATTCGTCGACTTGGCCGCCCGGAAAAGAATCACCCGCAGATTGTCATATCCCGTGAACTGGCTCGGCGTTCGCCATCCGATTCGGATGTCGCACGTCGTCGGAACGTCGAACTTGAGACGAATCATGAGTTCCACGGCTCTTCCCACATCCGCTCACGATGGGGTCTGCGCCGAAGCAATCTGGATGCCCAGAACTCCGATCCAACTTACACACCGAGACCACTTTCTCATCCCTGAACTCCACCATGAGATTTCCATCGCTCTCATTGTGGCATGTTGAGTGGCCGCAACAACTCACCAACTTCGTGAGAGCTGAAACACCTGACTTCAGAACGAGTCTCACTCTGCCCTTAAAGCTGCGATGGGTTCGATCGATGAGGCTCGGCGGGCCGGAATGAGACTCGCAAGCAGAGAGCTACCAGCCAGAATCCCGATAACCGCTGCGACGATCTCCATATCCCATGAACTTACCCCAAACAGCATCTCCCTGAGAAACGATGTGAGCCAGAAAGAACAAAGCAATCCGCATGTCAGGCCAACCATTACTGGCCTCGCTGATTGACAAAGGATGAGCCGGTAGACAGCCTTCTTCCCGGCACCCAGGGCAATGCGGATCCCAATTTCTCGTGTACGCTGTCCCACTGCATACGACATGACACTGTACAGACCGACGGCTCCCAATACGAGCGCCAGCAGCGCAAATCCCGCAAGCACCCACGCAGCCGAACGATGAAAGTACGCTGCCTCCGAGTTGTCGATTCGCGCCGTCATCGTCTCTTCTTTGTTCGCAAGCAGAGTGGGATCGACTTGATGAACAGCCTGCACCATCGATTTGAGGAGAGAATCACCTGCTTGAGACGATCGCACCGTGACATAGAAATCACCGAACGGTTCCTGGTTAAAAGGGCTATACACCGCAGGGATCGGTTGCAAATCCAAGGCGCCGTCCTTGATGTCGTCGATGACCCCAATCACCTCGATCGGATGATCGGGATCGAAGCCACTCAGAATCTTCTTGCCGACTGGGTCTGCGTCAGGAAACAGTTCCTTTGCGAACGTCCGATTGATCATGGCGCGTCGCGGTTTTGCCGCATCGTCTGCTTCGATGAATGTGCGCCCTGCGATCAGGCGTGCACCCAGCATTTCAAAATAGCCGGCACTCACGATTTCATCCATCGGTTCCGGCCCAAGTCCAACGGTTGTTCTGCCAAAAACACGATAATGCGCCATCGTCTGCTTGAAACCTTCGCCACTAGCCAGCATTGGTTCGCCGGATACGCCAACCGCCGTCACCCCCGGCAAGGTCAACATCTTCTCAGTCAGCCGCCGCGCCAGTTGAACGTTGGCCGAGTCCTTCCACTTCCGTGCGCCTTGCTCTCCAACATGGACTAGTGCAAGGTGATCAGTTGCATGAATGCCGAGATCAACATGCAGGAGACGATAGAAGCTCTTGGTCAGCAATCCCGCGCCAAGGAGGAGCACAACCGTAATGGCAATCTCGGCGGCGACGAGGCCGGAGCCCAACCTTCGCCAGCCCGCATTCGCGGTTCCGCGACTATCCTGCGCCAGCCCATCGCGCAAATTGGAAAGAACATAATGCAGCATCGGACCTGTAGAGAAAAGAACTCCGCCGATCGCCGAGACTGCAATCGAACAAAGAATCGCTCGCACGCTCAAATGGATGTTTTCGAGATACGGCATATTCTCGATGAGATTAGGCGGGATCTGCTTCGCGAGGGTCCCCATCAAGAGCGTCGCAAATCCGAGACCCAGAAAGCAGCCTGACGCCGTCAGCACAAACCCTTCGATTACAAACTGCCGGAAGAGACGGATATGCGAAGCGCCCAACGCTTCCCGAACCGCAATTTCGCGGCTTCCCTTTTCAGCTCGCACCAGTAGCAGACTCGAAACGTTTGCGAATCCGATCAGGCAAAGAAGCCCCGCTCCGCTCAGCAGCGCCACAAGCGTAGGCCGGATGTTTCCAAAGATCGCGTCCATAAGCGGTACCAGAGTCGCCGAACGGTCGCGGTTGAACTGCGGGTATTCCGCCGCAATCTGGCCGGCAATTGCGCTCACGTCTTGAAATGCCGCGGCCGCGGAAATTCCATCACGCAAGCGCGCTACGCCATAGAACGGGAAACAGTCGCGGAGTTGTTCGCAGTGGCCGTGGAGCGTTGTCCAGAACTCGGCCCGGCCGACAGGAGCAAAATGAAACTTGCGCGGCAATACGCCGACGATTGTGTACGGCTCACCATCAAGCTTGACCGTCCGACCGAGGACGCGCGGGTCTCCGCCGAATCGGCTCCTCCAGGCTCCGTAACTCAGGATGGTTGTTCGCGGTGCGTCTGGCCGGTCCTCTCCGGAAAAAAAGTCGCGGCCCAGAGCGGGCGTCACTCCAAGTGTGCGGAACAATCCATCGCTAACCAAAGCTGCTGCGACTTCTTCTGGACTACCCGCGTTTTGCAGGATGTTGCGCTCGGGTCGGTATACATCGAGCGAGGTAAAAACATGATTACGTTGTTTCCACGCCCGGTAGTCGAAGTCCGAAAGATGGAAACGGTCACCCACGGGATTGTGCTCGAACAAAGCGACCAGCCGAGCCGGCTCACGATAAGGTAACGGCTTCACCAGCGCCGCATCGACAAAAGCGTAGGTCGCTGTTGCGGCTCCGATGCTGAGCGCAAGAACGAAGACTGCGGTCAGCGCAAATGCCGGTGCCCTGTCGAGCCTCCGCAAGCAGTAGCGCATATCATTGAGCACCTCCATAAGCAACTGCGCAACCGGGGTCTTTCCTCGTGACGGTATTGTCCGCTCCACGTGCAATGTCAGTTGCCTCCCGCAAAGTGTCTTCTCTCGAGGGCCAAATCTGGTTTCAATCTAGTGCAGCATAGCCATCAGATCTTTGCCAAGCCCAACGTTTGGCATCGGTTCGTGATCTTGTCTTGTTCGTCGCTTCTGGGTAAGCTTGAGCACGTATTCCCTTCGCCCTCAATTCGGGAGGTGCTCCCGTTGAATTTCCGTCGCGACATCGGAACGAAATTTCTGCCTTTCTTGCTGTTCGTCCTAATTGCGCTGGGTATGCCTGCCTTCATGGCGATGCAAGCGTCTCCCCCGCAACCCTCGCAGCCGGTCGCCAACGAAGCAACCGAGCGCGTCCTGCGCGCCCAATGGCGCAAACTCTTCGACACGCAATCCTTCGCTGAGTTGGACTCACTTGCAGATCGGCTACGTACGCAGCGCTTGCGTTTTCAAGGCGGAGGTTGGCAGCTTCATGTCCTCTACACGATTCTGAGTTCGGTACCGCAACAGTCGGATACCGATGCGGCCTGGAATGCGCAGATTGCCACCCTGCAGCATTGGATTTCCTCTGTTCCTTCCTCTCCAACGCCACGCATCGCGCTCGCAGATACATACCTTAACTTTGCATGGAAGGCGCGTGGCAGTGACTTTGCGGACGCCGTGAGACCAGAAGCCTGGAAGCTGTTCGCTGTGAGAATCCGAGAGGCTTTGAGAGTGCTGGAGGATGCAGAGCAGGTGGGGCGCAATGATCCTGAGTGGTATAACGCAATGCTGTCCGCCACTACCGCTAAGAGTTGGGATAGCGCCAAAACCGAAGACATTGTCGAACGTTCGCTGAGCAAGGAGCCCGGGTACTTTTATATTGCGCGAGTACAGGCAAACAATCTTCTGCCGAAGTGGTACGGCGAGCCAGGCGATACGGAGAGGTTCGTCGCTAAGTTCGCCGACCGGATAGGAGGCATCGATGGCGAGGCCACCTACTTCTTCGTCGCCGAATTCCTTTT
>DATNFD010000134.1:0-25925 GCA_035606555.1 Occallatibacter sp. | reverse complement strand
CCGCGCTTCTCTGATCGAGCCGGTCTGTAAGCCCGTCACAAACCGGGTACACTCTTCGCTCGCAACTGTTAATTCTCGAAGTGCAGGCTTCGTCAGTCCTTGTAAAAATCTCGCACCGCCAGTGCGTACGTCGCCATGATTGCTGGATAGCGCGATCGCCCAGGCCCATAACTAAAGTGCTTTGGATTGTCCGGCTTCCCCGTCAGGATCTTCTGTAATTCCCATAACATCGAACCAGGTCTCCATGTCGCGCGGATCCCTCACTCCAGCTGCTCCAAACGTTCGTTCGGCGTCTGGCAATGCTGTAGGCATCATCATTGCCGCATTCATCGGTGCTGTCCTGTTCACGCTTGGCGCCGGCGCCGTTCTTTATTCAAATACCCAACATCTCACCGCCGCCGCGGAGCGCGTTCAGCACACGCAGGAAGTGCTCAGTTCCCTTCAGCGCGCCTCTCTGCTCACAGAACGCACCCTCTATCGCACTCGCCTTTACGTTTTCGATAAAAGTGAAGACGACCTTAACCTGGCCAGGAGTGCCGCAAACAACCTCGTCACCTCGTCGGCACATATTCGTTCCCTCATCTCCGATAATCCGAATCAGACGGCGAATGCCGACAACCTATCCGCGTGCGCATCCCGCCTCTCGGACTTGATGGTCCGGTTCTCTGCCACCGCAACTCTCCCCGCCACACAGGTTCAGGATTGCCAGAAGACCATCAGCCTCATGTCTGATCAGGAACAGCTCCTTCTCAATGAGCGCACAACCCGTTCTCACAATCGCCTGCTCACCTCGATCAGCACAGAGTTCTTCCTCATCCCCATCTCAATCCTGAGTTTAATTGTTCTCTTCTCATTGCTTTTGCGCGATGCCATCATCCTGCAACGCAATGCTCTCTCCGCTCAGCACACGAATGACGATCTCGCTCGTACCGTGAAGGCCCTCGAAGAAACTGCGCGCGAATCAGAACTCATGATCGCCGCGCGCAACGAACTCCAGCTTTGCGTTCAGGTTCAGCAAGTCTACGAAACAGCCGCGGTCAGCTTTTCCCGCCTCTTGCGTGACACTTCCGGCTGTCTCTACATGTTTAACGACTCGCGGAGCCATGTTGAAGTTGTCTCTTCCTGGGGCCGGCCGGACCGTGAGGATTTCGCCCAGCCTGAGTCGTGTTGCGCCCTGCGTTCCGGACAGCCCCGCTGGCGCCAACCCGGCATCTCTGAGATTCACTGCGGGCATTTCTCCGCCACTGCGCCCCAGCGCTATCATTGCCGGCCTATCATGGCATATGGGAACACCATCGGCCTGCTCTACTTTCAATGCGCAACAGATGAGGCGCTCGCTGAGGTCAACGCCCGCATGGATGCAGTGCGCCAGCTCATCCAGATCACTGCCCTCGCCATCGCCACCCTCAATCTCCGCGCGAAGCTCGAAAACCAGTCCATTCGCGACTCACTCACCGGCCTCTTCAACCGCCACTTCATGCAGATTTCGCTTGAGCGTGAAATGGCTCGCGCGCGACGCCGTAAACAAATCATGGCCGTTCTGATGCTCGACGCCGATCATTTCAAGCGCTTCAATGACGCCCATGGCCATGCCGCCGGAGATGCCGTCCTCAAGGCATTCGCCGAGGTATTTCGCGCAAACATCCGTTCCGAAGACATCGCCTGTCGGTACGGCGGCGAAGAATTCACCATCATCCTTCCCGACACGACTGTGAAAGGCGCCTGCGATCGTGCCGACTCCATTCTCAATGGCATCTCCAACCTGAAGATCGCCCCCGGTCCCCAGACCTTCGACGGCCTCACCGTTTCAATCGGCATAGCATTCTACCCCGGTGATGGCGAAACCGCTGATGAGGTGCTGCAACACGCCGATGCTGCCCTCTACGACGCCAAGCGCAATGGGCGCAATCAGGTCCGTCTTTACGAGCGCGCCTTCTCCCCCAGATAGCTGCCTTCCCCTGCGCACACGTTCTCGTGACAGCAGTCACCATGATGCTGGCATCCCATAGCTAAAATCACATGCATGCTGTACCCTATGTAGAAATCTACTTGACATGCATCAGCATCGCTGCTACATAGGGGTATCGCTGAGATCCGCTCGCGCTCAGCAAACACAACCTGTGGGGCCTATGCATGCTCGAGTTGCGCCGGGTTTCCAAACACTTCTCCGGTATACCAGCCGTCGATGACGTGAGTTTCTCCGCCCTCCCCGGACAGGTCACCGGCTATCTCGGCCCCAATGGCTCAGGAAAATCAACGACCATCAAGATGATCACCGCTCTGATCGAGATGACCGCGGGCCAGATTCTCGTTGACGGCAAGCCCATCGACGACGATCTCATTTCATACAAGCGCCGCATGGGCTACGTCCCGGAAGAGCCGCATCTCTACAACCATCTCTCCGACGCCGAGTACCTCACTATGGTTGCCGATCTCCGCGGCCTGGCTCCGCGGATCGCCGGCGAACGCATCGATGGCATGCTGCGCCTTCTCTCCCTCTACGACGACCGCCACGCCGGCATTGCCGGCTATTCCAAAGGCATGCGCCAGAAGGTGCTGATTGCCGCGGCCCTCATGCACAATCCTGACCTCGTGCTCCTCGACGAGCCTTTCTCCGGTCTCGATGTCGGCTCTGCTCTGGTCCTCCGCAGCCTCATTACAGAGCTCGCCACCCGCGGCAAGGTGGTCCTCTTCAGTTCCCACGAGTTGGACACCGTCGAACGCATCAGCGATCGTGTCGTCATTCTCCATCACGGAAAGGTCGTCGCCGACGACTCAATCGCCCGTCTCCGCACATTGATGGAATTGCCCACCCTCGAAGCCATCTTCTCTCAACTCGCTGTCGAACACGATACCGATTCGATGGCCCGCCAGCTAGCGGATCTGATCCGTGCTTAAGGTATTCGGCCTGCTCTTTGATCGGTGGACGGAGCGCCTGCCTCTCCAGCTTCGAGTACTCCATCGTCAATTCCTCCTGCGTGTAGTCGATCTCGAAGCCCTGTCCATCGAAGCCGACATCCCCTCCTACCTCGGGCAGTTCGCTGGCATCCTCATCATGATCAGCCTCTGTCACGCCTTCGGCCTCATGGTCTTCCCGCCGCCGCCCTTCGCCGAAACATGGGGATATGAACAAGCCCGCATCGCCGACATGCAGCTCGTCATTGGCCTTTGCTCCGTCCTCATGTGGGACACCACATTCCCCGACAAGCGCGATGCCATGCTGCTGGGACCATTGCCCATCCTTCCGCATATGATCCTCTTCGCGAAGATGGCTGCATCGGCATCCGTCCTCGCGGTCGGCATTCTCGCTTTGAACTTCGCCTCCAGCGGAGCCATGTCAATTGTCTTCGGGTTACCCTCCAACGGCTTCTTCCGATTCTTCTTCGCGTGGTGGTTCACTCTGACAGCCGCATCCGCGTTCCTTTATGGCGCCGTACTCGCCATCCAGGGCTTTGGAGCTTTGCTCCTCTCGCGTCGGATGTTCCTGCGCGTTTCCGCCGTCTTGCAGCTAGCGGCGTTCGGCACAATTCTGGCCGGCCGCTTCCTCCAGCCATGGCTCAACACGTTCTCAGAGCTCACCAACCCCGCCTATCGCGCCCTCCTGGCGTGGTCCCCCACCTTCTGGTTCTTCGCTCTCTTCAATCACATCAATGGCACCCTTCCCCGCGAACTGCAATGGGTTGCCAATCGCGCATGGCTTGCTCTCGCGCTCGTTTTAGTCGGCAGCGTGTCTTCGCTCGCGCTCTGTTATCTCCGCACAATGAAGAACACCGTAGAGCAGCCCGATCTCGATCCTGCAGCATCTTCCATCGGATCTCTTCCACGTCTGGGAAATTCGCTGCAGTCGGCCATCGCACTCTTCTGCTTCCGCTCGATCACGCGCAGCCGCCAGCACAGAGTCGCGCTCGCCTTCTACTGGTCAATCGTATTCGCCATCGCTCTTTCCATGGCGCGAGACCTTTTCACCAATCCCCCGGAACCGGTATCCCTCGGCCTGATCATGCCTACCATCATCATGATGAGCTTCGCCGTTGTGGGCCTTCGTGGTGTCTTCTCGCTCCCCATCTCGCTCAAGGCCAACTGGATGCTTCGCATCACCCAGCTTCGGCCAACAACCGACTACATCGCTGCCACCCGTCGCTCTCTTCAGCTCTTCGGAGTGCTTCCCATCGTCCTGCTCTCCGCCGCGTTAGGTCTGCATTTCCGTCCACTGACTCACGCTTATCAGCACGTCGCATTCCTCGCGATCTTCGGATGCATCCTCGTCGAGCTTAGCCTGATTCACTTCGACAAGGTTCCCTTCACCTGTTCCTTCATCCCCGGCAAGACGAATTTCCAGGTGATCTTCTGGGGAGCAGCCTTTGTCTTCCTCATTCTCGGTCTTCTCTTCGGCGCCTATGAGTTGCAGTCGTTGAAAGACGCGCATCAATACGTGTTCCTGATGGCCTTCTGCATGGCAATCGCCATCGGACTCTGGATATTCAATCGCCTCCATGCGCGCACCGCAGCCCTCTACTACGACGAGGTAATCCCCGAAGTGATCACCCGCCTTGGGATTACACTCCTGCCCCCGTCAGCCCTCCCGGAAGAGACAAAGTTAAAGACCCTGCCATGACCGAAGCACTCCCCAGTGCTCGCCCTCCATTTGCAGAAAGCTCCACTGCGGCACTCTCAATAAAAGCTGGCTTCTAACAACGGCACGGCTTCAACCGGGCGATGACGTGCCGCAATCAGAGTGCTGCGGTTTAGCCTCTGCACAATTTGCCTATCTATCTAAAATGGAGGTTTCGCATCGAGCAGGATGGGGACACGGGCGTGTCCAGCCTCATGCGCTCAATTCATTTCGCCGGCGTTGCCACTTCAAGTTCCTCGGCCAAAGCTTCCGCCGCCTTCACACATGCGTCGCGACTCACGTCATGGTGCGTGACCAGCCGAATCATATTCGGACCCAGCGTGCTCGCCAGAATCCCGCGCGCCTTCAACCGATTGACGAGTTCGCTCGCCGTCACCTCGCCCTTCAGCCGGAAGATCACGATATTCGTTTCAACCGAATCGAGATCGATGTCAACGCACTCGATCTGCGAAAGTTCCTCAGCAAGCAGGCGCGCATTCGCGTGGTCCTCGTGCAGTCGTGCTGGCATCTTCTCCAGCGCGATCAGCCCCGCTGCCGCAATCACTCCAACCTGCCGCATCCCGCCGCCCAGTGCCTTGCGATAGAGCCGCGCCTGATCCATCAGTTCTGCCGACCCCACCAGCATCGATCCCACAGGCGCGCAAAGTCCCTTCGACAGGCAGAACATCACCGTGTCGAATCCGCTCGTGAGCGTTTTCACGTCAACGTTCAATGCAGCGGCTGCGTTGAAGATGCGCGCACCATCCAGATGCACCGGGAGCCCTCGGTCCTTCGCATTCGCCCAGATCTCTTGCATCACCGGCAGAGTGGTGCACCGTCCACCGGTCAGGTTCGCCGTGTTTTCAATTTCGATCAGTCCCGTAGCAGCTCGAAACGATCCGCCTTTTTTGAAAATCACCGGCTCGATATCCGCCCACGTCAGCGTCCCTCTTTCCGTCGGCACTGCCCTTATCAGGCATCCTGAAAACACCGCCGTCGTCGCCATCTCCCAATCGAGAATGTGCGAACGTGATTCGCAGATCACTTCCTGCCCGGGCTTCGTCAGCAGACGAATCGCAATCTGGTTTCCCATTGTGCCGGTGGGCACAAATAGTCCAGCTTCACGCCCGAAGATTTCGGCCGCTCGCTTCTCCAGCAGATTGACGGTTGGATCCTCCCCATAAACGTCGTCCCCAACTTCAGCCGCCGCCATCGCCGCCCGCATCTCCGGCGTAGGCCGCGTCACCGTATCCGAACGCAAATCAATAATGCCTGCTGTTCCCATCCGCATCCCCGAACAACTTCAAGGAGTCTGCTACTCCCAGTTTTCCTGATCCAATTCCCTAGTTCCCTCGTCCCCTCGTCCCCTGGTCCCTAGTTCCCTTGTCCCCTGCCTCTAAGGAATCTGTGCCATCGGCAGTTCCATGATCGGCGTCACCTTCCCATTCACCGACGCATAAGCCCATATCCCGTGGAAGTTCTCGCGCAGCCCAGGATGCGTCTTCAGCAACGCACCAAGCACCGCGATCGCTTCCGTCCTTGCCACCGCAGGATCCGTGCTTCCCGTCGACTCATAGGTAACCCCGAGATCCGGCTCATGCAACGCTGCATCAAGCCGCACAGCTGTAATCTTCCACGTACGATCTCCACTCGTGACCGAAACCGGGAATGTATCTTCCGTGGGCGCGCCCTTGATCTGTCCCTGTTCCTGCGTCAACTTCTCCAGATTCGGAGATGAAATAAAATCGACGGGCAACTCCAGGTAGTGCGCCGTGTCGTAGCAGTACCATGCCGGCCACGGCATGTTGCTGCGCGCCAGTTCGCGAGCCCGCGTCCAATACCAGACTCCATCATGCCCATTGAACATCCCTTCGCGAGCCGAGAACCCTCCCAGTTTCCAGCCCGGCGCACCCGTCGTGTCCCATGCCAGAACAAATCCCATTTGTCCCGCCAGAGCCGCTCCGCTCGCATCCGAAAGCACGACGGCATACTTCCCCGGTGGCAGCGCGTGCATGCTGATCGTCACCGTCATCGACCCGCTCGCGTTGGAGCAGAAGAACTGCGTATCCGTCGGAGCCGTCAACGTGCTCGCATCCAGCAGGTACACATTGCGCAGCTGTGTCTTGCCACCCTTCACTATCGGAGCAGCCTGCTCCACAGCCCCGCGAATCCCCTCCCACTGGTTCGACAGCGCGGGCAGCAGCACCGACTGCAATGCGCTCACATCCTGCCGTATCACGGCGTCAGAAAGTTGTTCGCCGATCGAAGCCAGTGTGCCGCGATCCTGCGGTGTAAGCTCCGCCTGCGTTGTGCAGGTTGCGGCATACGCTGCCGCGGGCACCAGCATCAGCAAAGCCGTAACTAAACTCTTGCAGCAGAGGCGCATGACGTGCGTTCCCTCACTTCTCCGAAAAACGTTATGAGCGTTCGCCGGCCACTGATAGTCTAATGCAGTAGGGTGATCGCAGCCGTCACCCCCTGCACGCATCCAGGCCGTCGAGGCGATTGCCATGCATCGAAGCACCACAAAGCAAGCCTTCACTTTCGTCCCGAAGAATCTGATGCTTGCCTCCGCTGCTCTTCTGGCTCTCACTCCCGCTCTCGCCCAATCGCCCTCTGCCTCTCAGAACTCCCACCTTGCCAAAACTCATCGTCCCGCCAAGAAGATTCTTGCCGAATCCATGGTCGCGCAGGCCCCTCCGCCTCCACCCATGCCTCACTGGCCGGTCAATGACAACCCCAACCCGCCATCCGTTATTTGGGATGCAAGCGGACTCCGCATCAACGCATCAAACTCCAGTCTCCAGCAGATCCTCAATGAGGTCTCAACCAACACGGGAACCAAGGTCGTGGGCAGCGTACCGGACCAGCGTGTCTTTGGCAGCTATGGCCCAGGTAATGCCGGCGACGTTCTTCTGCAACTGCTCCAGGGATCTGGCTACAACGTACTCCTCGCGGGAGATCTGGGCCATGGCGCCCCGAGCCAGATAGTCCTCACCCCGCGCCGCGGTGGTTCTTCCAACGCCTCCAATCCGCAGCCGCAGCAGCAACAGATGCAGCCGCAGGACCAGGACGATGAGGTCGTCGATCAGCAGGAACCCCCTGAGCAGCCCGAAGAGACCGTACCCGCGATCCCACCGCCGAACCAGCCCAATCAGAACCAGCCCGGCTTCGGTCCAAACGGCCCTATGCGCACTCCCCAGGAGATCATGGAGGAGATGCAGCAGCGCCAGTTGCAGCAACAGCAGCAGATGCAACAGCAGATGCAGCAACAGCAGCAGCAAGGAAATCCCACTGCTCCTCAGCAGCAGGAGAATCCCGAATAGTCCTTGTCTCTTCGAACCGAAGCGTGCGCAAAGTCACCTGCAGAACCCGCCCCTGATCGACTAGTCTCCCCTGCGATACTGCAACGGGGGAATTCTGCTCATGGATCGACGCGCGTTTCTTGGAACCGGCATCGCCGCAATGGCCGCCGAACCGCTCACCGCTCTTCACAGTTCTGAACCATCGAAGTCGCGCTCGCCACTTCCCCGTGTGCAGGTCCACGCTGGCGGCCACTACCTCCAGACCGAAGAGGGCCATCCCTTCTTCTGGCTCGGCGATACCGCATGGGAACTGATTCACCACACCACCCGCGAAGAGGCCGGCTATTACCTTCACACTCGCAGTCTCCAGGGCTTCAGCGTGATCCAAACTGTTGCGCTCTCCGAGTTCAATGGCGTAAACACCCCCAGTGCGCTCGGCCTTCGCCCCCTCATCGACAACGACCCCCGCAAGCCCAACCCGGCCTATTTCGATCGGATCGTCGAAATCGTCGACGAAGCCGCCGCGCGACAGCTCTATGTCGCGCTCCTGCCCACCTGGGGAGACAAACTCACCGCTCCCTGGGGCGACGGCCCCAGAATCTTCCGCAACGACAATCTCCCCGACGCACGCTCGTACGCGAAGTACCTCGCCACCCGCCTCAACGATCGCAGCAATCTGATCTGGATTCTCGGCGGAGATCGCCCCCCTGGCCTCTCCGCCCTCAGCAGCGAAGAGCGCCAGCGAATCGCTAAATCAACCGGCTTCAGCCCCGATCAGGACTGGACGCCAATCTGGCGCGAGATCGCCGCCGGGCTGGCCGAAGGCCTCGGATATGAGCCCGTCATCGCCTACCACCCCAATGGAGGCGCACAATCCTCCACCTCCCTGCATCACGAGGCGTGGCTCTCCATCAACGGCATGCAAAGCGGACACGGTAGTGGCCACGACGTGCCGGTCTGGGACTGGGTCTCCCACGATTACGGCTTAACTCCCGCAAAGCCCACTCTCGACCTCGAACCCAATTACGAAGATCATCCCTATAACCCGTGGCCCCGCTGGGACCCTGCAACCGGCTACTTCCGCGATCACGACGTGCGCAAACAGGTCTACCGTTCTGTGTTCGCCGGAGCCTGCGGAGTCACCTACGGTCACCACGCCATCTGGGGCTTCGTCGGCCACCGCAACGACGTTATCAACCACGCCGATCGCGATTGGATCGACGCCCTTCAGCGCCCAGCAGGCCGACAGATGCAACACCTTCGCCGCCTCATCGAGTCGCGGCCCTACTTCAGCCGTGTCCCCGACCAGAAGATCATTGCGTCTGACGCGGGCATTGCGGGCCAGCACATCCAGGCCACGCGCGATGCTGAAGGCACCTTCGCCTTCGTCTACTTCCCAATGAACGACATGACGGCCCGCCTCAACCTCGCCGTGATCCACTCAAACAAGCTACGCGCCTGGTGGTACGATCCCCGGACCGGAGTAGGCACTCTCATCGGCATCGTCGATTCCGCCACCGCGCGGGAGTTCAAGACTCCCCCTTATGGCCCCGACTGGGTTCTGGTCCTTGACGCCCTGGAAGCCAACTACCCACCGCCTGGCTTGGACGCCTGGACTTCCCAAAACTCCTAACCTCTGGGGTGCAAAGTTTGTAGCAATGGGAGGGCTTCAGCCGTCGGGCTCTACGAACTGCGAAAAATGCGATCGTGCAGATTTTGTAGCAACGGCACGGCTTTAGCCCGCGTCATCAGTAATCCAGATTGAAGTATCGGTCTTCAGACCCTGAGCGAATGTCTCTCCCGCGCAAAGGAGCCGTCCTCACCACGAGATCTGCCACGACTCAAGAGCGAGCCTTTTGCATCCGATTTCCCCCTCAGGGCGCACAATGAGAATGAGCCAGGGAGAATCATGAACAACAAGAGGAGACGCAGCCCCCACGCAGACTAGAAGCTAAGTCGTTTTATAGCATGTATTTACGAATAAAACCTAAAAGAATCATGGACTTACAGACATTGCCAGCCCCTAAGTCGTTGGAAATATTACTTGGCCGAGGGGAGGGGGTAGGCCTGTGTACAGAGCGGTCGGATAGGTGGCATTTCGAACAGGATTGCTCCAGCCCTGGAATCCGGACCGCAAACAGAACGCGCAGCTTGGAACACAGCTGCGCTTCATCTAGGAATCTGTTAGAGAGAGGAGAACGATCAAAATTCCGGTATATCTATTCGGACGCGAGTTGCGTGCTTACCTTGACCGGTATAACTGCACGCCTCGGCCGCAACATGGCGAATCCGATCCGAAAGATCGCGTAAGCCGTAAGTACGCCAAAAGCCATCGAACCGATCGCCGCGCAAACCAGCATAACTAAGTCAGCCATCTTTTAAGACCCCCCTTGAAGTTGCTGGGGAAAGTTCCTCATGGGTATCCGCTTCTGCTCCGGCATCGTCACGATCCGCCGTAAGCTCGTCTGGGAGGATTGTCGCAGAATTCTTGCCGCGTTGACCCTCGTTTCTGTTGCCAAATAGAATACCCCCAGGTACGTCCGTAATCCGGCGGACTCGCTCTATCACCAAGGTTCATCATGGACTTCCGACTTTAGTCGGAACCCTGCCGAAACCCACCGATTTCGATTCATCCGCTCATGTCCATCACTCACATCTCGGTGCGTGGAGCGCGCCAGCACAACCTGCGCGACATCAACGTCCGCATTCCGCGCAATACCCTCACGGTGGTCACCGGCCTCTCGGGTTCCGGCAAGAGTTCCCTCGCCTTCGACACCATCTATGCGGAAGGTCAGCGCCGCTACGTTGAAACGCTCTCTGCCTACGCTCGTCAGTTTCTCGATCAAATCGAGCGTCCTGACGTCGACTCCATCGAAGGCCTCTCTCCCGCAATCTCGATCGAGCAGAAAACGACAAGCCGAAGTCCCAGGTCCACTGTCGGCACCATCACCGAAATCTACGACTACCTCCGCCTTCTCTACGCCTCGGTCGGCACGCCTCACTGTCCAAACTGCGGTCGTCCCATCGCCCGCCAGACCGCCGAGCAAATCGTCCAGCGCATCGTGCAGCAAGGGACAGGCGAGCGCGTCACCGTCATGGCGCCTGTAGTTCGCGGTCGAAAGGGCGAGTTCAAGGACCTCCTCGATCAGCTTGATCAGCAAGGCTTTCGCGCTCGCGTCGACAGCGAAATTGTCGACCTCGCCGAGCCTCCTTCGTTGGACAAGCGCAAGAACCACACCATCGAAGCCATCGTCGACCGCATCCTGCTGAAGACCGGAACTGATGAGTCCGCACCCAAAACCGTCGGAACCCAATCGGCCCCCGCTAAACCTCCTGTAGAGAAGCGCTTGGAAGCAGCAGTCTCGAAAGCACTTCAACTAGCAAACGGCCTCGTTCTTGTTGGATTCGCCAGCGGTGAAGAGCAAATCTTCTCATCATCCATGGCATGTCCAGACTGCGGACTCGACGTCCCCAAGCTCGAACCGCGCAGCTTCAGCTTCAATTCCACCTTCGGCGCTTGCCCTGAGTGTCACGGCCTCGGTTCGCTCTACGATCTTGATCCTGCTAAGGTCATCACCGACTGGTCCAAACCGCTCCTCGATGGCGGTCTCGGCCCAGGCTCTGCCTCACAATATCTCCTCCGCCTCATCAATCTGGCAGCTCAGAAGTACGGCATCGATCTCAAAAAACCGTTTGAAGACCTTCCGCCCAAGCAGCAGCACATCCTCGTCTACGGACCTCCCAAAGGCGAAGCTCCTCGCACAGGCTTCCACGGAATCCTCAGCTATCTCCGCGACACCATCGACGAAGCCCGCAGCGACGGCTATCGCGAGTACATGATGAGCTTCATGTCCGCGACGCCATGCCCAGCGTGCCGTGGCAAACGCCTTCGCCCCGAGTCCCTTGCCGTCAAGATCCACGGCATGTCCATCGCCGACTTCACTGCCCTTCCACTGAATAAAGCGCTTTCCGCCGCCTGCGAGCTCAACTTCACTGCCCGAGAAGCCCTCATCGCAGATCGCATCCGGCGCGAAATCATCGAGCGCCTCGAGTTCCTCTGCGCCGTCGGCTTGAACTACCTCTCCCTCGACCGCAACGCCGCCACGCTCTCCGGCGGAGAAGGTCAGCGCATCCGGCTTGCCACCCAGATCGGTTCCCGCCTGCGCGGCGTTCTCTACGTCCTCGACGAACCCTCCATCGGCCTTCATCAGCGGGACAACAACCGCCTCATCGAAGCGCTCGTTCGCCTCCGCGATCTCGGCAACACCGTCCTCGTCGTTGAGCACGACGAAGACACCATTCGCCACGCCGACTACGTCGTCGACCTCGGCCCAGGCGCAGGTCGGCTTGGCGGCCATGTCGTAGCGCAGGGCACTCCCGCCGACATCGTGGCCTGCCCCGAATCGCTTACTGGCAAGTACCTCTCCGGTGCCGAAAGCATTCTTCATCGCACTGAGCCGCGTCCGCTAACCGGCAAATGGATCACAGTAACCGGCGCGCGCGAGCACAATCTTCAGGACCTGACAATCAAGGTCCCGCTCGGCATCATGACCGTCGTGACAGGCGTCAGCGGCAGTGGCAAGAGCACCCTCATCAACGACATCCTTTACCGCTCGCTTGCTAAGGCTCTCTATGGCTCCCGCGAAGAGCCCGGAGTTCACGACACCGTCGAAGGCACAGACCAGATCGACAAGGTTATCCGCATAGATCAGGACCCGATTGGCCGCACGCCTCGATCGAATCCCGCGACCTATACGCAGGTCTTCTCGCCCATCCGCGACCTCTTCGCCATGCTTCCTGAAGCCCGCGAACGCGGCTACAAGCCGGGCCGCTTCAGCTTCAATGTCGCCGGAGGTCGTTGCGAAGCCTGTCAGGGCGACGGCCAGCGCCGCATAGAAATGAACTTCATGCCCGACGTCTACGTACAATGCGAGGTGTGCAACGGACGGCGGTACAACCAGGAGACCCTCGCCGTGAAATTCCACGGCTACTCCATCGCCGACATCCTCGACCTCACCATTGAAGATGCACTCACGGTTCTGGCCGACGTTCCCACAGTTCGCCAGAAACTTCAAACCCTCGTCGACGTCGGTCTCGGATATGTTCATCTCGGCCAGAGCGCCACCACGCTCTCCGGCGGCGAAGCTCAGCGTATGAAACTTGCCCGCGAACTATCCAAGCGCCAGACTGGTCGCACGCTCTATCTTCTCGACGAGCCAACTACAGGCCTCCACTTCGATGACGTACGCAAGCTCCTCGAAGTCCTGCACCGCCTGACCGACCTCGGTAACTCCGTCATCATCATCGAGCACAATCTCGACGTGATTCGAAACGCCGATTGGATCATCGACCTCGGGCCCGAAGGCGGCGAAGATGGCGGTCGGATCGTTGGCGAGGGTCGCCCCGCGAAAATCGCCGCCACTCCGGATTCCTACACCGGCCAGTTCCTCGCTCGTTACTACTCATCGCACAAAGGTAAACTCGAAGAGATCGCTCCTGATTTCGAATCGGCCACTGAAACACCTCACGCCGCATTGCAAGCCAAACTAGCGAACGGACAGCAAAACGGGCGCAAGAAGATTTCCAGTCCCGAGGCATCGCGCCCGGTTCAAAGACCCCGGAACGGCAAGAAACCGGTGCGGGCATGAGCACTTTCCCGGAACAGGTACCGCGCGATCCGGAACAACTGCCATCCGGTGAGCCCACCGACTCGCCCGCATCCGATCCGCTTGGACCCGAAAATGTGCCCGCTCCTCCCGCCGAATGGACGGGCGAGCCCGAAGAGCCTGCTCCACAGCAGGATGCACTTTTCGTCCCTGCTGAGACTCACGAGCATCATCCGCACGAAGACCTGGCCTTCTTCCAGTCTTACTCGCAGCTGCGGGCTCCCGCTCGACGCGACGAACGCATTCCACATTTCGGCCATCTCGGTCTCGTTCTTATTCTCGTGATCTTCGGATGGTTTGGCGCCGGCGCTTTGCTCGCCCTGGGGCTGCACATGAAGCTATGGGGGATTTCCAGCTTCTCGCAGGCAGCAACCGACTTTCATTACACTCTGGCGAGCCAGGCTGCACAGTACGTCATCACTTTTGCCGGATGCCTGGCCGCCTTTCCTCTTATTTGGCAAAGGCCTTTTTTCGAAGGCATTCAATGGAATGGCATTGTCGCCCTGCAGCGCTTCGGGCGTCTCGCCAGTGCCGCAATCCTGTGCTTCTTCGTGGCCATGATCAACGGCATGCTGATGCCTGGCCCCACCAACGCACCAATCGATCAGCTCTTCAAGGCGCCTGGAGCCGCCTGGGTGCTGTTCGCATTCGGCGTTACGCTCGCACCCTTCTTTGAGGAGATGGCCTTCCGCGGATTTCTCCTTCCCACCCTCTGCACCGGATGGGACTGGAGTGTCGAACACTTTACCGGTGCTCCTCGCCGGCCCCTCGACGAACACGGAAACCCCAACTGGTCGCGGACCGCAATGATCCTGGGCTCTGTAATTACCAGCCTCCCTTTCGCCCTGATGCACGGTTTTCAAACAGCCTGGTCTCTCGGACCGTTTCTCCTGCTGATCTTCGTCAGCCTCGTCCTCTGCTGGGTCCGCCTGAGCACCCGTTCTCTCGCCGCCAGCACCATCGTCCACGCTTGCTACAACTTCATGCTCTTCTCTTTCATGCTCCTCGGTACCGGAGGTTTTAAACACCTCGACAAAATGTAGTCGAGCGTTTGCTCATAGTCCGTTTGTCACCTCGTCACCTTGTTCCCTCGTCCCCTGTTTTCCCGTCCCTTAAAATCATCTCTGATGACCCAACTCACTTACGCCCAACAGCTTCTCTCGCTTCTCGCCCGCACGAGTTTCAAGCTTGGCCAATTCAAACTCTCCTCCGGCGGAACAAGTGACTACTACATCGATTGCCGAACCACGACGCTCCACGCCGAAGGCGGTCGCCTCACCGGTCATGCGATCCTTGAACTCCTCGAGCACCATGGCATCCACGCCGAAGCCGTTGGCGGACTCACCATGGGCGCTGATCCCATCGTCTCCAACGTTGCCACCGCAAGTGCCTGGCGCGCGCAGCAGAATCAAGCAGCACCTCTGCTCCACGGCTTCCTCGTGCGTAAAGCCGAAAAAGCGCACGGCACTGGTCGCCGCATTGAGGGATTCTGCCGCGAGGGCGCGCGCGTCGTGATCGTCGACGACGTCTGCACCACCGGAGCATCAACGATCGCCGCCATTGAAGCCGCACGCGAGGCGGGCATGATTATCGCCGCCGTAGTCTGCATAGTGGAACGCGAGGAAGCGCATGGCCGACCTGCGGTCGAAGATGCCGCAGGTCGAGCTCTGTTCCTTCGTCTATTCACCGCGACTCAGGTCCGCGCGGAACACGTCCGCCAGCTTGAGAACGCGGGTAATGTCAGCTGATCAACTTGGACACAATCCGAGCTACTGCAATCCATCTTTTCTCTGCAAAAAATCGAGCAGGAGCTGGATTGCATAGCTCGTTTCCGCCATCTGACTCCGACGGCCTGCGTCATTATCGAGGGATGCAGCCTGGATTCTGCTAAGCTCCAGTTGTTCTTTCAGAGCTGCAATTGTCCTGTCTCGCGTGATTTGATCCATGAGATCGCCCACAATCGCGATGAGGGATTCGCACGTGGAGCTTTGCGTTCTATTCAGATTAAAATCCGTTCTCTGATATTCACGAGTGTGCCAACCAGTCGCATCAGAGTCACTCGCACGTCATCACCGGTTTGTACCTGGGTCGATTAACCTTGATACGTAATTCCTGCCGTTAGCGATTCTGCTCTCGATCCTGTCGGCTCGTCAAAGAAATCAGGCCATTCAGCTAATCTGAATGGCCTGGCGAATCTTCGAACTGTATCTCTAATCGAATCTAGTGTTCTAATTTAGGTCTAATTTAGAAATATCGGCTCTCACCTTTACCGTTTTTAATTAGGCTTCCGCCTTTACGTGGTCCCTCGGCTTGCGCCTTTAATCTTCCTAATCTATAAACAGCGATCTCGATCTGGAGTTGTTCAATCTTTCGGTCGATCTCTAATTGCTGCCCGGACCAGACGCAGCCGGTGGGGTCGCCGCCGTGCCCTGACCGCCACCCATGTTGCTTAGCAGTTGTACTTCCACACGCCGATTCTGCTTCCGTCCCTCGGCCGTTGTATTCGGGGCAACTTCCTTATCCTTGCCAATGCCGATGAGGTAGAAGCGATGAGCTGCGATCCCGTACTTCGATGCCAGGTACTGAACTACCGTATCGGCGCGACGATTGCTCAGGTCATAGTTGTATGCGGCTGAGCCAGTCGAGTCTGTTCCGCCTGTAACTTCCAGGATGTAGCTCTTCGCATTACCGAGTTGCTGCGCGAACTGGTCGAGCTGATCTTTGTCGTCCTTCGTCAACGTTGCCTTGTCGAATCCGAAGGTCACGGTCACATTCGCCATCGATTTGTAGTTGTCCAGTCCCTTCACAACTGAATCGAGCGAGTCAGCGCGATGCACTGCCTCGTTTGCCGCAGTCGTCGCGTCGCCGGCAGCTTTGCCTGCGTTTTGCGCATTCTGAGCGGCTGTCTCTGCGGCACTTTGCGCCTGTTTGATTCCCGATGTCGCGCGATCATCCACATCGTGCAGGTTCCGGTTGTTCTCAGCGGTCTTTTGATCAAGCTGGTTGGTGTGTTCCACAATCGGCGCCGTCTGGGACTTGACGTAGTTCTTGCTCGCGCAACCGGTGACGCCCACAAGTGCTACGGCAGCTGCAATCAACAATCCATTGGAAGTTTTCATCAGTTCCCCATTCTTCTCGCCGCCTCAAATTTGCCTGTACCCTTTTTCAACCACCTCAGGCGGGCGGCGATTTTCTTGTCACGCTTACTTATGCATGCGCGCAGCCAAATCATTTCCACCCTATAACCATCTGATTAATCTATGGTTATAGACGAAGGATGAAAGATTTTCACAGTGCGAAAGCTGTGTAGTTTTTACCCGGTCGGTAAGATTGCGCGGTGTTTCCTCTATTCGCGCTCCCCTCTCTTCCTCCAGCTATCCTATGAACTGGGCCTTCCAGCCAGCGGTTTCATGGACTTAATCGAGAAAATTCGCCGTCTTCCTACCCAGCCGGGCGTGTATCTCTACAAGAACGCTGAAGGCGAGATTATCTACGTTGGCAAGGCCAAGAACCTTCGTTCTCGGGTCCGTTCTTACCTGCTCGAGGCATCTCAGGCAAACGCGAAGACTGGCTCACTGATGCGCGAGGCCGTTGATGTCGACTACATCCTCGTCGCCAATGAGCACGAAGCCCTCGCGTTAGAAAACAACCTCATTAAACAGCGCAAACCGCGCTTCAACATCCTCCTGCGCGACGACAAGACTTATCCCTATGTCAAGCTCACGCTCGCCGACCGCTATCCCAAGGTTTTCGTCACACGGCGACTGCGGAAAGATGGTTCGGCTTACTATGGCCCCTACTTTCCAGGAAACCTCGCTTACCGCGTCGTCGAACTCATTCATCGCAGCTTTCTGCTGCCCAGTTGCAAGATCGATCTAACTCGCTACCACCAGCGCGCGTGCCTCCAGTACTACATTCATCGGTGTTTGGGCCCATGCGTGCAGGAACTTACCACACCAGAGCTATACGCGCAGGCCGTTAGAGATGCGCAGCTTTTCCTCGAAGGCAGGCAGATGGAACTCGAGCGTTCCCTCACCGCGCGCATGATCGCTGCCGCCGAAGCACAACAGTTTGAGGCCGCCGCCCGCCTGCGCGATCAACTCTCAACTGTGCACCAGCTTCAGGAGAAGCAACGCATCGCCACCGTAGAGCAGAGCGACGACGCTGACGTCTTTGGTTATCACTTCGAAGATGGAGCACTTGCCGTAAATCTGTTCCACATGCGTGGCGGCAAAATCGTAGATCGGCGCGAATTCTTCTGGGAAGACTTCCCCGAACTGATAGAAGCCATCGCCCCCGCCGAATCCTCAGCCGCCGAAGAGCTGGATGGCCCTTTTGAGACTGCGGAAGGCTCAGTCTCTGGCAATGGCTCCTTCAATCCCGGCCACGTCTTCTCTGCGTTACTCAAGCAGCTCTATATTGATCAGCACTATGTTCCGCGATCCATCCTGGTGCCGGTCGATTTCGCTGATCGTCCGTCCCTCGCGGATCTTCTGAGTGAACGCATCGACCGTCGAGTTGAGGTTGCGGTCCCGCAACGAGGCGAAAAACGTTCCCTCGTCGATCTCGCCGGTCAAAATGCAAAGCAGTCCTATATTCAACGCTTCCGAGTCTTGGAGCCATCCCGCAAAGCCATCCAGGAGTCACTTGCTGATGCGTTGATGCTCCAGGAACTCCCCACCCGCATCGAATGCTTTGACATCTCTCACATCCAGGGAGCTGAGACAGTCGCCTCCATGGTCGTCTGGGAAGACGGCAAGATGAACAAATCTCAGTACCGCAAATTCAAAATGATGACCGTGATCGGCGTTGACGACTTCGCCTCTATGCGTGAGGTTGTCACTCGCCGTTATCGTCGACTGAAAGATGAAGACAAGCACCTGCCATCTCTTATCCTCATCGACGGTGGCCTCGGCCAGCTCCACGCCGCAGCCGAAGCCCTTGAAGCGCTCGGCTTTACATCTCAACCCCTCGCCTCCATTGCCAAAAAAGAGGAAGTCATCTATCTCTATGGGAACGAAGACGAACCAGTGGTCCTCGACCGCCGCTCCCCAGTGCTACATCTCGTGCAAATGATTCGCGACGAGAGCCATCGTTTTGCTATCGGCTATCACCGGCAGCGTCGCGCTATGCGCGATCGTGACTCCGAACTGCTGAACATACCGGGGGTAGGCCAGCTGACGCGCCAGCGCCTCCTCACCCACTTCGGCAGCCTGCGCGATATTCAGCAGGCCAGCGCCGATTCACTTGCCGCCGTCGTGAGTCGCAAAACCGCTGAATCAATCTGGCGTCATTTCCACGAACAACAACTGACCAACTGACTTTCTCGCGCAACGAACTCCCTCTGAGATACCCCCTGAATTGTCAGGCATTCTCGTCTGTGTCTGCTCTTCCAGGAATTCGTTGCGCGTCTTCTCCCCACAAATCGGTGCATCAGAAGACCAGTTTGCCGCTTAGCTGAATGATGCGCGAAGCAGATGCTGAAGTGATGAGGCCCGCTGTCGTCGAACTGACCGAGTTGTCGATTGACGATCCACCTCCAGATCCGCTGCCAATCAAGGCACCCGTTCCGATCGCATACTGATGGTGATTGAACGCGTTGAAGAAATCACCATTGAATTTGAACGCAACGCGTTCAGTGATATGGAAGCTCTTGCCAATCCCCATATCCCAGTTGTTGATTCCGGGCTGCCGCAACGTGTTTCGAGGTAGATCTCCATAGGTTCCCAGCGCTGGCTGCGAGAAGCAATCCATGTTGAGCCTTTGCAGTTTCTGCGTGAGGTTTGCGTGAGGATCGCAACCGGACACTCGGTTAGCACGCATAAACTGGCTATTCAGCACGCCATTGATGTCGTTCGCGGTGATGCTGAACGGGAAACCAGCCTGGAACGTAGCGATCCCGGTCGTCTCCCATCCTCCCACGATCAGGTCGGCTGCACGGTTGATGCCGCCTCCGAGCTTCTTCCCACGACCCAATGGGAGTTGATACACGTAGCTTGCGACGAAGCGTTGATCAACGTCAAAATCAGACAACCCATAGTCCAACTCCGGACGATGATTGTCCATGAAGCCCTGATACCCCGCTCCCGTAGCTCCGACACCGGCCGCTGCTGACTTGTCGTCCTTGCTTTGTGCCCACGTGTATACGACCGTGGCGGCAAGTTCGCGGGCCCGATGCTCCATCTTCACGTTCATTCCGTTGTAATGCGAGTAGCCGTGCCAGTCGCTATCGATGTAGAAATTGGTGAAGTTCTTGTATGGCAACCGGCTCGCATTGTCGCAGGGATCTGTTTTGAGATTGACGTACTCACCACCAACCTGCGTTTGGCAGAACGCCAGACTCGCATCGGGAATGGCAAAGGGTTGAGCGATGTTTCGGCGATCGAGCAGATGCACCGCATGCGTCCCAATGTAATTCACCTCGATTGTGGTGTTCGCAGCCAGTTCCCTTTGCACCGAAGCGGTCCAGGATTGAACATAGGGATTCAGCGGATTCTCCGACTCAATCACGGCGAGGAAGGTCAGTGTCGACGCGGGGAATGGACCAAGAGTTGAATACGATGGGAACATATTGTTGGTTAGCTTGGGTGCGGTCGCATTCGTGCCGGGATTCAAGCTGTTGCGGATCGAGTACGGATAGATATCAGCAGAGTCGTCTATCTCGCGACCTTCTGCCGAATCATAGAAGATTCCGTAACCACCTCGGACGACCGTCTTGGGGGTAAGGCGATAGTTGAGGCCTAAACGCGGTGCCCACGGAGTCTTCGAGCCCGCATGAGGCACAGAGCCGCAATAGCGAAGAATTGGTCCGCTAACGGCATCTCCACCGGGAGCCACACCATTCGAAGAGAGAGTCTTGTCTGCGTAACACAGACCGCCGTTCGTGTTTTGCGTATCGAGCCAGAAAAAGTGATTGTCTGCATCGTAAGCCGCGGGACGATAATCCCAGCGAAGACCGAGGCTCAAGGTAAGCTTCGGACTGACCTTCCAATCATCCATGGCGTACGGAGCGAAGTATCCAAAAACGTGATCCTGGGGATTGCCGGCGGTGTCTGTCGGACTCAACGGACCGGGCACGAAACCGCCCACACCGCTGTAATAGCCGAGCAACATATCGGCCACTGCGTTGCCTGTTCCGCAAAGACTTTTCGGGGCGCCGCCGTTCACTGACACTGGCGCATTGGTACAACCTTCCGAATTGTTTTGCACAAGTGATCCGCCAAAGCTCCAGTCACCGTAGAAGTCGTCATCCAGATTGCGGATCAGGTGCCAGCGGCGGTAATCCACCCCGAAGCCGAGCGTGTGTCTGCCATGCACTGACGTTACCGAATCTGCATACTCCCAGGTCGGTCCTTCCGAACCGCTGTAGCTGTTCACTGAGCCGCCACCACTGCCGAACTTCGACAGACCTACGTTTGGCCATGTCTCCTGCAACGCGGTGAACTTGGTAAATGTGCCGCTTAGGGCGAGCTGTGAAACCGCATCCGCGCTGATCGCTGGCCCCCCCTGAGGCGCGTTGGCAGTCAGATGTCCAAACCGGAAGTTGTTGACCGTCGTATTTCCGAGGTTAAGCGTGTGTGAGACTGCCCAACTCGTTTGCTGCTGTTGGTAGATTTCGTAGCCGTGCACCAGATCGCTTGAGTTGTAGGATCCCTGGTTGTTGTAGTTGGCATCGGTATACCGGAAGAACACCGATCCGAACTTGCCCAGATTCTGATCTCCGCGGTACGTCTGCTGATTTTGATGCAAGGGGAATCCGACATTCTTGATGTAATTCACTGCGCCTTCCGGTTGGTCTGGGAGCGTCGGTGTCTGCCAGAAATTGTTCTTGACTGCGACGGCGCCTACGTTGCCCGTCTGACGAACCGTTGGAATCATGTTGCCGGGAAATGCCGCCCCCGTCGTTGGATCGATAGGCATGCAGTTATACCCCAGATCCAGAAGTTTCGTGCAATCTGCCGTGCCATACGCTGGCAGCAAACCGCCGGGCAGTCCTGAACCTGAGGGTGCCTTGTAGGTTTCCGCTGAAAAATCTCCACCCAGGATTGCAGGATTCGGCATGCTTTCTAGCTGTCGAGCACCGTTCGTGATGCGCCAGCCTTCATAGTTCACCATGAAGAAGCTCTTGTTGCGACCGTCGTAAAGATGGGGAATGAAAATCGGTCCACCTGCAACAAATCCGAACTGGTTCTGACGGAGCACCGGGTTTGCCGTCGGCGTGCCAGAAATATAATCGTTCGCCGTCGGGAACGGCTTCGCATCGAATGCGTCGTTGCGATCGAACCAGAACACGGATCCATGCAGGTTGTTCGTTCCGCCTTTGCTGACGATGTTGATCTGTGTCGCGCTGAATCCCTGATCCGCGGAATACGTTCCGCTCGAAACCTTGAATTCCTGGATAGCATCCTGCGACAGAATCACCGCGGGAGTAACAAGGGCGGCATCGGTATTCACAAGTCCGTCGAGCGTGTAGTTATTCCCCTCAGGACGCCCGCCGTTCACGCTGATCGCATTGCCCTCGCCCTGCCGCATCGTGCCTTGTTCACCGCCTACCGTCACGGCACCGGCACCGACCAGGAGCAGTTGCATGAAATTGCGGCCGTTCAACGGTAAATCTTCAACCTGCTGCTGGCTGACCAGGTTCGACAATTCCGCCGTGTCGGTATCCAGCGATACAGCCTGCGCCGTTGTGGTAACAGTCTCGGTGACTGCACCGGGTTTCAAAGTGAGGTCAACACGCGCATGTTGATTCACCGTGAGCGTGAACGAGCTAATCACAGCCTTCTGGAATCCGCGCGCTTCCGCTGCGACGGTGTAGGTCCCCGGATTCAGCGCAGGAGCGTTGAAGTCACCCGCGCTGTTCGTGACCGTTTGAAATGAAACTTTCGTTGCCGTGTTGGTCACAGTGATCTTGGCGTTCGGCACGACGGCACCCGACGGGTCCGTCACCGTTCCCAGAATCGTTCCCGTTGCTCCGGCTTGCCCAAATACCTCTCCACTAATCGCAAGCAGTAACAACAACAGAGCGCTGACACGAAGAATTCGCATCGACTTACCTCCTGAAAATGCCTTGCTTTTCGGCCTGCATTCGCTCCGGCCTATTGCAATGCGTGTCTTTGATCTGCGCGAACCCAGTGGGAATCGACACGTTGAGCGGGAATGGCCTGATTCAAATGCATCGCGACATTAGCCACTCTGCAGAAATGTTGTCAAGTAGAATTTTGTTTCTCTTTTGAAAATTAGGAGGAAGCAGATTGGCGAATTGGAGCTATTCCTGCCGGCTCGAGATTATTCATCCCTGTCCTCCTTCGCCCTTGTGGCAGAGTAAAACCCTTTACTGCTGAAGTTTCGGGCAAATTTTTGTTTTGAGCCGGAAAGATCTATCGAACAAAGCCGTCACAGCCTGGAACAGACCTGCGGGAACCCGGTCGATTCTATTTAGAACTTGTTTCAATAGAGCACAAATAAAGTTTAGAGCTCAGCAGATCTGTACAAACGGGATCCCCAGCAAAGCTGCCACCTTCTTCAACTTGCCACCCTGAGCTCCAACCCCGATGGCGCAATGATGGGCCGGTCCCTGGGCGTTCCATGCCTCCACAAACCCGCGTGCTCCGATCGCAAATTCATAGTGGCTGTTCGTATTGCCGATCCGCAGCACCTCGCCCGGAACAGAATCACCCTCCGCCGCAACCATCTTGAATCCAGATTGCGCGTCTTCGACCACTGAGAGCAGCGTCACGAGCCCATGCTTCACGGTCATCTCCACTGATAGTCCCCTTCCCACCTTTCCGTGATACACCGCAAGTGGTTTGACTTTGGTCTTGCTCTCCGCAATCGCGATATGCCCCGGCCCATCATGCCCCATCAGCACATGATTGAGATTCAGATCCAGCGCGTAATATTCCGTGAAGGAACCTCCCGCTCCGAGCGCATCCATCATCTTCATCGCAAGCACGTTCTTCACTTCATACTCGCCGGCAACAGGAACTCCCCGTGCCGTCAGCAAAGACGTGCCGAGAATAATCGAGCTCATCGTGTCTTCATTCGCAGGCACCCCGCTGCCCATGTAGTAATACGCCATCGATTGCAGATCGTGCTGCTCGACAAGTCGGTCCAGCGCCACCGACGTGCGCGACGCCCGTGCAAGCTCTTCTTCAGCGCAGTCTGGCTGCACATTGAAGTGTTTTCTGAAGTCCGCTACCCGGCTTGCGATCTCTGCCTCGTTCACACCTGCCCGAAGAGCGCTCAGCTCGTCCACTTCAACCTGTTCGATATGGGACCCGAACGTGATCGCCACCTGGGTCAGATCCGTGGAAATGTCGAGCATTCCCCCGTAGTAGTGCCCCATCAGCCCGAGACGGTTCTCAGAAAGGGCCTTCTTTACGCGCGCCGCATCAACCCACGCCGAGATCTCCCGCCATGTCTCCTCATCTTGCAGAGTCCCGGTCACCTGGTGGAAAGGAATCCGCGCTCGCCGTAGCACGTTCGCGATCTCCGGAACGCTGCACGCCGAACAGAACGCAAGCCATTCCCCCGTCATAGCAGTTCGATTCGGCAGGCGGTTGAATGCTGTGTAGTCGATCGCCGCTTCTGGCTGCATGTTCAGCACCAGCACCGGCACCTGAGCCCTCTGTACCATCGGAAGAACCGTGCTGGAAAGTGCATAGGTTGTCACATAGATGATCAGCAGATCAATGTCCGCCCGTCGGCACGCGTGTCCGGCCTCCCGTCCCTTCTGCGGAGTATCCACCAATCCGAGCATCTCCACGCATGCACCAGTCCGCTCCAGTCCTGCAGCTACCCTCCTCACGTAACCATCCAGCCGATCGCGCAGCCCCGCGAACTGTGGCCAGTATGCATCCAGCCCTATACCGCACAGTCCAATTCGCAGATCCGTTGCCGGCATTCACTTCACCTTCAGCACGGTCACTGCAAACGGCGCTAACTTCAACTCGTCGGCCTGTACCGATCCGGAGCGCGGCTCTGCGTCCCCCGTATCTTCATCCACCGTCAGTGAAGAAGCCCCGCTCAAATCCGAAGCAAGTTTCACCGTCTTTTCTGAATTCGTCTTGTTCACAAGCAGAACCTTCTTGCCCTCTGGCGTAACAAATCCCTGCTCCGTCACGCCTGCCGGTTCATCCCCTTTCCGCCCAACCAGTTTGTCGCCAGGATGGAAATTATCCTTGATCATCTTCAAAACCCAATAGCGTGAATTCGGCTTTCCATTGTTGTAGTCCATCATCGACACGCTTGGATACTGCGATGGATAACCCACAAGCTGCGATTCGCCGATCACATCTACACCGAGCTTCGAGAGCTCCACGAATAAGTAGCCATACAGTGCCCCGGCTGCATTCCAGTACCGATGCGGGATGTGATCCGGCATTGCCTTCGATGCCGCAATCTCCACGCCATCGGTCGGCAGAATCACACCCAGTTCGTCCGTATCCACCTTCGTCTGCGGCGACAGCCGATCCCGAATCGCAAGAATGTATCGCGTCGTCGCCAGAAATCCGTCAGCCTGGTTGAAGAAGGTGTGCTGCCATCCATCCAGCGATTCATCCAACGCGGGACTTGCGTAGAAGTGAAACGAGATGTAATCGAGCGGAATTCCCTTCTTGTGATTCTTCGGATTCAAGAAGTACTCGAAATACTTGGGATTTGCTCCGGGCGCTGCGAGGGCGAGCCCCATAAATTTCGTATTCGGGCTCACTCGCCGGATTCCTTCCACAATCGCGTCATAGCGCTTGGTGTAATCCTCTGGCGTCGTATTGTGTTCGAAGTCAATCTCGTTCAAAACCTCCCAGTACGGAAACGTGTAGTGATAGCCCGAGTCGTGCCTTTTCCCGTTCTCATCCGTGAAGCCACCTTGCGTGTACCAGCTCACCAGACGGCCGAAATAATCTCCGAGCTCTTTTCCGCTGGGATCGCGTAGCTCGGTTCCCTTCGTGTAGTCCCAGAAAACCTGGTTCGGATCATCGGGATACTTCACAGGCTTATCCGTCTTGAACATCCATGCGGGAATCGTACTGAAGTTCATGACGGTTGAGTGCCCGTCCGTTGCCGCCAGCAGATCCTTCGTCACTGGATCGATATACGTGAAATCCCAGGAGGTCTTCTCTTTGGTAGGCGCCTCCAGTTCAGCCACGGCGATCTTCGGATAGGGCAACCACGGCACGTACCGCACATAGTCTGCTCCAAGTGCCTTCAGTGCCGAAAAGGATCCATCATGAATCGGCGATCCCGGATTCAGCATTGGATTAGTAACCACTTGCAGCGTCGGCGTCGACTTTGAAACAATCACAACCTTTTCCCAGTCGATCTCTACCTTCTCAGTCTTCT
>DATNFD010000133.1:0-31347 GCA_035606555.1 Occallatibacter sp. | reverse complement strand
GTTGCTCCCGTGACCGCGATTCGCGGCAACATCGATCGCGAGGGCAAGTGCGGCAAACTTCCCGAGACTGAGGTGGTGCTCTTCGAAGACCACTATCTCTACATGCTGCACGATGTGCAAACCCTTCATCTCGATCCAGCGGCGGCCAAGTTTTCTGTGGTTCTCTGCGGGCACTCGCACAAGCCCGATATCAGACGGCACAAGGGCGTTCTGTACTTCAATCCCGGATCGTGCGGACCGCGGCGCTTCAGCCTACCCGTTACCATCGGCATTCTTACCGTCGTGAAGGATGCCAGCCCGATTGCAGAGATCATGCACCTCAACATCGCGCAATCGCAGGCTGCGGTCAAGTGAAGCAGAGGGGCTAAGCTTCTTCTGACTCAGCGCATGCAAGTGTTCAAGAAGTGAAGATGAGCTATCCGATCGATAACGTCGAAGTTTGGCAGGCTACGATCTGTGCAATGCATCGATTTCGACTCTGCTTGAGTCTCAAGGTTCTTTCGATTTGGAAGCGGAAACCTGCAGAACGACGGCTTGTGATGAGTAGATAGGATCCGAAGCAAAGGTGCCTGCAGAACGCGAAGACGAATCGGCTCCCGAGAGCCGATCGTGCTTCATTGCTCGGTGCTAGAACTGGCGCGTGTACTGCCGAACGTCGCGAATTCCAGCACCAATGCCGAGCACGTGATCAATTCGCCGCTGAAACGGATCCGCGCCAATACCAAGCGGCATGCCGCTTCCCTGTTTCACTGGTTGTGGATCTTCCTGTGGCACAGCTTGCGCCGGAGTCTCCACGGGGAGAGTTATTTGCTCTTCCTGCGTGACAGCGGCCGCTGGCGGCGAATTCTCTTCCCCACCGATCACTGGCTTGAGAACTGCGATGAGTCTCTCGACCTGCCCCTTGCGTGTACGCAGCTTCTCGAATTCCGCGGTAATCTCGCCCAGTTCCGAACAAGCTGTCTCAAGCGCGAGCCGATAAATTTCCTGATGACTTTCCGGGTTCATGCCCTCTCCAGGCGCGTAGTCTAGCACGCACAAAGAGCGGCAAAGTAAGAGTCAATGGTAAGTTACCGCTTGTATTTCAACAGGTGTGCACGGGCTCGGGAAGGACGGCTGAAGAGCGCGTCGTGAAATGACAAAAGATTGTCGGCGCGTCTACAACAAGTGGCGCACCGACATACTTTGAAGGTACCGTGATCGCTTTAGAACTGGCGATTGAATTTGCGGCCGACTCCGTGACCCAACGCACTGTTCAAGCGACTCGCAAATGGATCACCTGATCCCGCTCCATTCGCGGTCTGGTACTGATAGTTCGCCTCGTCGAGAGATTGCGAGGCATGGTCAGCAGCTTCGCTTGCGCTTTGCATCGCCGCTGCAGCGGCTGCGGCTTCTTCTGCTCCGAGGAGTGGTTTGAGCGCCATGACGACTTTCTCAATGCGCTCTTTGCGCGCGCGAAGGTCTTCAAACGCGCCGACGATATCTTTCAGTTCGCTGTTCGCAGAGTCAAACGCTACGCGATACACTTCGCCGGTATTGGGCTTCATATCGATCTCCAGTGGCGAATTTAGCATGGTTTCTGAGGTCCAGCTGATACTCTTTTCTGCAACTTTGATGTGATATAACCCATTTATTATCTTATGAGTAGGCACGCAATTAGGCGCTCCGGCGGGTACACCGGGAGCGCCTGATTCGGGTCAACTATTCCGCTCGCCTGGAAGCGGCACGACTTAGTATTTTGCGTCCTTCACGCCCGGAGTTTCGTCCCGGCGTCTCAGACTAGATGGGCGACAGAAGCCCTTCGGGCCTCTGTTGCCAGCCCCAGAGAGCGTCGTCGATGCGCCGCTGGAAGGGGTCCGCGGTAGGTTGCCGAAAGTAGGCAATCTGTTCCGGAGTGGCCTCGTCCTGAGCGACCGCGACGGTTTCGAGAACCGGTTCCGGCTCAAGTTCCTGATCCGCAGGTTCCGTTGTGTGTGCGATCTCCATGCCAGGTCCGGAGATCTGCATGAAGGTAAATTGAGGTTCGGGGGAGGGCTCTTCGATCGCGGGCGCCACAAACTCCGCAATGGGAGCGCTCGCCTCGATAGTTGGGATTGAGATGGCCGTTTCGGCCTGGAGACCGATGAAGGGCCTCAGCGCTTCAACGACTGCTTCAATCTGTTCCTTGCGGGAACGAAGTGCTTCAAACTGCTCAACAATGCCGTGGAGTTCCTTGGTGGCTTCGTCCAGTGCGAATCGGTAAGTTTCTTGTCTCATAGTCAACCCTTGGGGGAATTCTGTAGCACCTAGGTGTTACTAAACAAGAGGTAAGTAACTCAAGTAGGAATTACTCCTGTAACGCAAGTAACATACGCTATTTCCCTTTCGGGTCTTTATCGGTTTGGGAAGTGCCCTTACCTGGGCGACACTGGAGAGGCTGCCTGCGAGTAATGCCGGGTACCGGAATGGTCCATGCTGCTCTGAATGAGCTACTTAGAAGATATCGGTTCGGCGGGTTGCCAGTGCTCAGGAGACAATGTGACAGTGGCGCATCCCATCGAGTAGTTAAACCAGGCGTGATCGGTGTTTGGAGTTGCGAAGAAGCCTTCCAGGTTCGATTGCCCTGCCTGTTGCGCAAGGAAGTCACGGGGACCGTAAAAGAGGGTGAAGAAACTCTCCCAGTCGACCGTGAAGAGGAACGAGGCGTCGGGTGCCAGTAATGTTCCGCCATCCGGAAACGAAATGGCACTCCGTCGCAGGAGATCTAGCGAGAGCTGAACGACAGGATCTGCGTTGAGAAATTCCGGCACGTGCACAAGCTCTGCGCATCCAGCCGCCTCAAAGACGTGCAGAAGGTCGGCATGAAGCAAGGGCTCAAAGCGTCCCTCGGTCGGCATCCAGACGGGCTGCGATTGCAAGAAGTGCTGAAGAAGGTTCTGTGCTGTTGGATCGGCAAGATCTCCCGTCACTGATCCACTGGCCGTGAGCAAAGCGAGGTTAAGGCGCGCGCACGATGTGAGTCCCGTTTGCCGGCCAACCTCCGTCCATGCGTAGCGTGATCCCTGGGAGGCGATCTCCACGTCGGCGGGATACCGCCGCGTTACTCGCCACGCGAATTGTTCGGGCACCTCGATGAACGGATGAAGCAGGATAAAGACCGCTTCAAAGCGGCCGCCGTAAGCTTCCACAAGCGGAATCTCGCGGGATGGATAGACAAATTGCTCTGGCTGCACGCTGCGAGCATAGCGTTCTGGATGCAATTCGCTCTGTGACGAGGCTAACGGCGGTTCGCAGCGCGACCTACTTTTCCGCGCAGTCCCGCATCGCAGTCGGTGAGAATGGAAGGAGCCATTCAGGAGATTGCAAATGCCTATCATGCGTAATTGCCCATCGTGCGGAAGGCCGAACCGCATTCCGGCGAAGCACCTTGCCGATGTGGGGCGATGTGGTGCATGCAAGGCTGCTTTGACGGCCATGGCAGAGCCGGTCGAAGTGGGAACGGCGGAGTTCGACGAGATCATCCGCGAAAGTAAGGTTCCAGTGTTGGTGGATTTCTGGGCTGCGTGGTGCGGTCCCTGCCGCACGGCCGCTCCGCACGTCGCACAGACGGCACGCGAACTTGCGGGGCGCGCCGTGGTGCTGAAGGTGAATACAGAAGCGCACCCTGACCTTGCAGCGCGATACCGAGTACAGGGCATTCCTAATTTTGCGGTCTTTGCGCGCGGCGATCTACAGTTCCAGCAGGCCGGGCTCGTCGATGCGAACACGATGAAAGAGTGGCTGGCGAAAGCGTGGTTCTCCCAATCGTGAAGCGACGCCGTGCAGGCGCGCTCCGTTCGGAAAGGTAGTGGCAAAAAACTAGGGCTTCTTCGTCGCCGGCGCCTGCTGGCTGGCGGCCTGAGGTGGATAAGCTTTATCCACTGCCTGCTTCAGCTGCTTAACCAGCACCACCTGCGGAGCATCCAAGCCGTCTTTCATCTCGCGGGACCAGAGGAGCGCTCCGCGGTTTCCATTCGTACCAACGAGATAGACGCGCAGAAGGTCATCGGCGGGCCCCACTTCTCCTCGAATTCCGATTTCGGCAGACGTACCACCGGTGTTGTTGGGTCCCGCTGGGTTCCTGCTGCCGGGATAGGGGCCGCCGAGTTCAGGGCCGGTTCCAATCCCCACGCCTGCACGCGCCTGCGCGCTTGCCAGACGCCCCTTGCGCACGACGACCATGAGCTCGGCCTCATTGCGGTTGATCGTGATTGTGTAGCGGTTCCAATCCTTGAGTTCGTCTTCCACGTCGACAATTGCCTGGCGATCTTCGGGAAAAAGGCGCGGGTTCATGATGTCGCCGTCTTCGGCTTGCACATACACGTAACGGGCGTTGGCAAGCATCTCGGGGACATCCTTTTTCTTGTCTTTGGCGAAACCGAACGGGGCTGCAACGACAAGCGCGAGTGCAATGGACGGAATCAGCTTCATAGGCGGAGCCTCCGAACCTACATCTTGGACGGAATCAGAATACGCTGGGCTCTGACAAAAATGCTGAAAGATGATGACTTTTCTATCCAGGACTTCGCCAATGCGGGAGTTGCGGAAGGCATGGCAGAAGCGAATGCTTCATCAGTCGAGCAGTTGTGCCCTACGCCCCGCGGCTGTGATGCTGATCTTGCGGTTTGCTCCTTCGTGTTTCTCCGCGACAGCGCCGCGCACGCTTTGCCAGATTACGACTGCATCATCCTGGTCCGGACCAAAGCCAATCTCAGAATCATGGTAGGGAAGTTGCTGAGCATAGAACCGCTTAAAGGCGGGTGAAGCATCGAAGAGTTCGAAATGAACGGGATTGTAGTAAACGAAGAACATGTGCGGAGTATCACCGGCCAGGCCTTCCTCGAATTTCCGGACGATTTGAGAGACCAGTTCACGGCCGAATGCGTGGTAATTGAAACATGTAAGTCTTCCTGGAGGGAGCGGGTACTCGCAAGCATTGGCTGTAATGATCTTTACCGGCCTCCGGTCTGAAAACCGGCGCGCTACCTTGGAAGTGTTGGAGCGGGCTGTTGCCGCCAAAGCGGGAGACAGTTCAATGCCGATCACGCTCTGAAACGGAAACTCGCTCGCGACAACGAGGGCCCGACCTTTCCCGCATCCGAAATCGACGAAAGTGTACTCGCGGTGCGTTTTCAAAGCTGAAAGACAGGCGCGAACGATGGTCGGCTGCGATCCTATGTAAGGAACAATTTGCTGGTTCAGCTTTTTGTCCCGGTGGATATCTTCTGAGCTGACAATCCCGCTGGTTTCAATACCGAGGTCTTTGTCAATTGGGTGAACTCCCCAAAGGGGGGAATAAATCCTTCTGAATACAGGCATTTCTCTCAAACAAAACTTCACACCCGGCAGAAAGAGGACGGATCGAACCCATCTGCGTAGAGAAGATTTGGCTGTTGGCATCGCTTCAATCTTATTGGCGCAAACAGTACCCGCGAGGCAGAACCAGCAAATCTTTTATGTGACGCTGCAAGGTCATTTTGTAATACAAAGTGCACGACCCGATCACGCCCGGTTTGAGGGGAGCCATGAGCTCCTATTTTCACAATTAATTTACGGATTCTGTGGCGATCTCTTGTGGTCTCTGGATGGGTTGCACCTGGATCTTGGCGATACGACGGCCTTCCATTTCGACAACAGTGAGACGCCGGCCGTCAAAGTCAACGGTCTCGCCTGAGCGCGGAATATGCCCGAGACGCGTGAGCATGAATCCGGCGAGTGTCTCAACGCCGCCGTCGCGTGGCAGGCTCCACTGCATTTGTGTCTCGAGGTCGCGGAGGTTGGCGCTTCCTTCGAGAACGAGCGTCCCCTGCGCGTTGGCGAGCACAGGACGCGCGGGGTCGTCGAACTCATCTTCCAGCTCCCCGGTGAGCTGCTCGATGGCATCTTCGGCGGTCACCAGGCCGACAGTGGAACCGTACTCGTCGACGACGATCGCCATCTGACGGCGACGCTTCTGGAATTCGCGAAGCAGCTCGAGCACAGACTTGGTTTCCGGCACTACGAGAACGTCGCGCATTACCTGCCGAAGACGAAGCTCCATGAAAGGAATGCCGAGTTGGGGACTTGCTGAACGCTGGTGTCCTGATTCTTGCTTCGTCGCCGTCGTTGCAAAAGGCGGCGGCGCGGGTTGAGCTGCCACCGGATGCTGTTGTCCGCGGGGGCGGAAGAACATGAGGCGCGAGAGATCCTTTGAATAGATGATACCGATGATGTGCTCCGGTCCGCGGGTCTCGTCGTACACAGGCACCCTGGAGTTCATGTGATCGATTACCTGGGCGCTGGCTTCCTCAACAGGCATGTTGGACGGCAAGGAGAAGATCTGCTGACGGGGCGTCATGATCTCTCGCACAGCGACGTCGTCGAGTTCGATGGCCCGGTGAATCAGCATCTCCTGGAAGCGTGGGAACAGTCCGAGACGCCTCGCCGCGGTCGTGATCAGCTTTAGCTCTTCCGGCGAATGCACCGCCGCACGTTCCGTCATGGGGATATCGAACCCGCGGAGGATCATGGCCGCCGAGCCTTTCAGCAGGCGTACGGCAGGGCGCGCCATCTTCATGAATACAAGCATCGCGGGCGCAACGGCGACCGCCAGGGCTTCCGCGCGACGTAGCGCGAGTGACTTGGGAACAAGTTCGCCGATGGTGACGTGGAAATACGTAATGAGGCAGAAGCCGAGTGCAACCGCTGTCACCGATGCGGCATGTGCGTAGACCTGCGCATAGGCCACTGGATGCGGGATGCGGTCGATCCAGCCAAGCACCACTCCTGCAGCCATAGGCTCCCCGATCCAGCCGATAGCCAGAGAGCACAGGGTCACGCCAAGCTGGACTGCGGGAAGGAAGTACTCAATTTCGTGATGGAGCCGCTGCACGGCACGCGCGCCGGGGACCTTGTTGGCAAGAAGCTGTTCGATGCGTGTATCGCGCGTGCTGACGAGTGCGAATTCGGCGGCCACAAAGAAAGCGTTGGCCAAAATCAGCATTCCGACGGCGACAACCTGGAGAAGCGGCAGACCGTGCATCCCGGTTGTGAGGATAGCATTTCAGGGTTTACCCGCTCGCGCAGCTCTGCCCCGCCGAATTGACTTTTTCGTGCGAACCGTCACGCGCCGCTATGCGTGTCCATGCGTTGTGTGATAGATCTACGTGCAAATCGCCTCGATGAACCGAAAAGCACTGTTCGCATCTTCGAGCTGCATCCTTCTCTGCCTGCCACCACTTCCTGCGGCAGCGAGCGACTATGCCCAGCGGAAGGCAACTGCGGTACAGCACTGCCGGACGATCAGCCCGGATGAATATCAAACCGGACTGGCCTTCAATCCAGACGGATACAGGTCCTACTACGTGCAGTCGGAGTGCTATCAGAATGCGGCGGTGCAGTTCAGGGATCCTTCGTTGTGCGATCGCGTTCGACGGCGCTGGTCTCTGCTCTGGTCGAGTTGGGGAGTTTCATCGGGGCAATGCCGGGAACACGTGGCAAAGGGGATCGCCACAGATCGCCTAGAAATCGAGAGGGAGAAACAACGCTATGTGGCAGGGCGGCCTCGGCTGCGGAGCTTCCGTGTGGAGAGGAATGGCAATGGTCGCGATTTCGACATCTTGCCGGAGTTTACTGCTGGATACGGTCATGGATACACTCTGACATTCGAGATCATCGGTGCCCGCGATCAGCCGATTCTTCTGCACTCGGATGGCTATTACCTGGATCTCAATTCGAGTCTTCGCATTTTTGTGCGCCAGTCAGAGATTCGCGCTCGCTTCCCCGAATTCGAGCTGAATCATCCCTACAAAATTCGAGCAACAGCAATGCTGAGCATCGGAAACGGAGGGCAACCCGGATATTGGAGCGACGAGTTTCTGGAGAACGAATTCCCTGCCCGTGAGCGCTCACAATCGATAACAGTTGATGCGCAGTTCTAAGCCTGGCGCCGATTAGTCTATGCGCAGCCGCCACAGAGTGTAGCTCAGGATTTCGTGCTGGATGCGTTCGCGTTCGCCCGAAGGGCCTTCAATGGGAACACGAGGTCGGGGTGAGGTCAGGACGTTCAGACCGTTGGCAGCGCAAATCTGGTGGATGCGGAAAAGATGCGTGGCATCGCTGACCACGACGATCCGCTGAAGATTGTTGGTGTGCGCAATGACTGCGAGCCGTCGAACGGACTGGTCGGTGCTGGTGCTTTCGGTTTCGGCAATGATGTCGGAGTCGGGCACGCCGGCGCCAACGAGATACTGCTCGCCTACACGGCCCTCGGAATACTGATCGCCACCGTCCCCACCGAGGGTGATGATGAGCGGGGCGATGCCGCGGCTGTAAAGCGATTCGGCATGGTCGAGGCGGGCGCGAAATACCGGGGATGGATGGCCATCGTACTCGGCAGCACCGAAGACGGCGATGGCGTCGGACGGAGCAGCCATGTCCCGGCTCGCGTACCACTGGATCTGCCCATAGATCCAGCGGACCCAGATCAGTGAGAGGACAGCTACAAGCGCGATCAAAAGCAGAACCCAGCGAAGGACGTGCTTGGTTGTTTTGGCCTGAACCGCTGCCGGAATTAGGTGCGGGCTCATCCGGACGTCTACCGTTGCAGCACCATGACGATTTCGTGGGTGGGAATTGCACCCTCGCGGAGGATCTCCCAGCGGCCGTCGCCGAGTGAGAGGTCGACGATCGTTGTGGGCAGGGAGCGACCGGTGGGCCCACCATCTACGATGAGCGGGATACGGTCGCCAATCTGGTCTCGAACGCAGGCGGCGTGGGTGCATTCAGACGCACCCTGGAGGTTAGCAGCAGTGGCAGTAATGGGCAGGCCGAAGCGCTCAACCACAGCGCGCGCGATCGCTGCGTCGGGCACCCGGAGGGCTACATTGCCAGTATTGGCGGTCGAGCGCAGGGGCAGCTTTGTGCCGGCGCGCACGATCATGGTGAGCGGGCCGGGCCAGAATTTGTCAGCAAGCTTGTCGAGCATCGGATCGCTATCGCGAGCAAGCTCATAGGCCTGAGAGAGAGAGGCGATCAGCAACGACAAGGGCTTCTGCTTCTGGCGGCTCTTGATTCGATAGATATTCTCGACCGCGTGGAGGTTTACCGGATCAACGGCAAGGCCGTAAAAGGTATCGGTGGGCAACGCAACGACATCGCCCTGACGCAGACACGACACAATGTAGTCAATCCGGTCTGGTTGGGGCTCGTCGGGATGAACGCGCAAAATTTCCGCGGACAAGAAGGTCTACCTCGGTTAGGTCAGGCGCTTCAACCGGGAATTCGCCGGCTGCTCGTCCTGCGACCACCAGTTGGCCTCCGCTCAACGGAGATCATAGCCTGGTCACAATGACGGAAGCTACCATAGCACCTGATGCGACGCAACCTGCTAATGTCGTCGATTCAGCTACATCGCGCAAAACAGCATAGAATCGGCTAAGCGGAAGTCGGTTCGAACAGATGCCTATACGCATTGTACAGAGTAAGCAGAACGCGCGGTTGAGGGAATTGCGGAAAGCGATCGCTCATCCTGGTCCGAACAAGCGCGGATTGCTCGCGATTGAGGGACCGAATCTCATCGAAGAGGCGTTCCGTGCCAACTTGCGAGTCGATTGCATCTTCGCCGGAGGCGAGAATGTTGCCGGCGCTTTCGACGGTTTCGGAAAGGCGCTCGAGGTTTTGCTTATCCCCGGGGACCATCTCAAATCCATCCTCGCGACAGAATCGCCACAGCTCGTGGCAGCCCTGGTCGAACCGCCGAGGTGGACATGGGCAGATCTGTTGGAAACAGCTGCGCCAGCCCTGGTCGTAGTGCTGGCCGGGATTCAGGATCCCGGAAATCTGGGAACAATTGTGCGGTCCGCCGAGGCGTTCGGGGCAAGCGGCATTCTCTGCTTGCCGGGGACCGTGAATCCGTGGAATCCAAAAGCCGTCCGTGCATCGGCCGGCAGCGTGTTCCGGGTTCCGCTACTGAACGTGCGCGAGTGTGAGGCACTGGAGACACTGCGGATCTCGGGTATTGGAGTGTTGACGACTACGGTCGAAGGAGCGCAGGTCGCGGACCGGGCGGATCTAGCAAGACCTGTGGCGCTGGTAATTGGGAATGAGGGAAACGGCGTGCCTGCGGAATTGGTAGCAAAAGCCGATGGAGCAGTGACGATTCCCTGCCCCGGACCCGTAGAAAGCCTGAATGCGGCGGTCGCCACGAGCGTGCTGCTGTATGAAGCCGCACGACAGCGAGCTGCTTCAAAACAAAGCCCGGCAATAGGCCTGAAGGCAAAGATGCGCGGAGGATCGCGATGAGTCTATTCGACGGCGTACCCGAATCTCCTCCCGGTTCGCCCAAAGGTGCGCTGCATGCAACGGGCGGAGCTCCTTTGGCAGAGCGGATGCGACCGCGCACGCTGGGAGAGTACGTGGGGCAGGAGCACCTGCTGGGGCCAGGCAAGCCGCTGCGGGTTCAGATCGACCGGGACGACCCCGGTTCGATGATCTTCTGGGGACCGCCGGGGGTAGGCAAGACAACGCTGGCGAAGATCATAGCCGAAACCACAAAGGCGAATTTCGTCGAGTTTTCGGCGGTGCTGAGCGGCATCAAGGAAATCAAACAGGTGATGGCCGCGGCAGCACAGGCGGCGGAGATGCACTCGCGCACGATTCTGTTTGTGGACGAAATTCACCGGTTCAACAAGGCTCAGCAGGATGCGTTTCTGCCGTATGTCGAGCGCGGCACGATCCGGCTGATTGGAGCGACAACCGAGAATCCATCTTTCGAGATTATCTCGGCCCTTCTGTCGCGTTGCCGGGTCTATGTTTTGCAACCGCTCAATGAAGAGCGAATCGCAGGGCTGCTAAAAAAGGCGCTCGAGGACAAAGAACGCGGACTGGGTTCGCAGGAATTGACAGCTGACGATGGTGCGCTGGAGCTGATTGCGTCATACTCCAGCGGCGACTGCCGAAGTGCGTACAACACGCTGGAAGTTGCGGCGCAGCTTGCTTCGGAAGGTGCAAAGCGTATCGACGGGAATGTTGCAAAAGATGCCGTCCAACAGCGCGTTCTGATGTATGACAAGTCGGGCGAGGAGCACTACAACCTGATCTCGGCGCTGCACAAGAGCGTGCGGAATTCGGATCCGGATGCGGCCCTCTACTGGCTGGCGCGGATGTTTGCAGCGGGTGAGGATCCTCTCTACCTCGCCCGGCGCGTGGTGCGTATGGCAGTGGAAGATATCGGACTGGCTGCTCCGGAGGCGCTGAACCTGTGCCTTTCCGCAAAGGAAGCGATTGACTTCCTGGGATCGCCGGAGGGTGACCTGGCGCTGGCCGAAGCGGTGGTGTATCTATGCCTGGCGCCGAAGTCAAATGCTGTCTATACGGCGTACGGCGCGGTGCAGCGAGAAGTGGAAGAGACGCGGCAAGAGCCGGTGCCGCTGCATCTGCGGAATGCTCCGACGCGGCTGATGAAAGAGCTGGGATACGCGAAGGGCTACCGGTATGCGCATGACGAAGAGGACAGGGTCGCGGAGATGGAATGCCTGCCCGACTCGTTGCGTGGACGAAGCTACTACCGGCCGACTCAAGAAGGACGCGAGAAGCAGCTTGCGCAGCGGATGGAGGAAATCCGGCGGATTCGCAGCGGCAAGAGGACTGGGCATAGTTCGGAGGTAGAAGGAAACAGACCGGGCGAGGTGACTAAATAGAGTCTGCGAAGACGAGATTTCGTCACTCAGCTTCGTCACTCTTCTTGCCGATGAATCGTAAGAAAAAGGTGGAACTTTCGATAAGTCATTTCCGTTCCATCACGCAGAGCATGCTGGTGCTGCTGGGCGACTTTGGCAATCTGGTTGCTGTTTACATCTTCAAGCGCGGCAATTGGTCAGTCGGTGCTATGTGGAGGACGTCATGAAACCGGAGTGGAACGAGAATACCTACGAGCAGCAGTTCGATAGCAGCCTGCGACGCAGTCCGAAGTCTCGCCCTGTTCCAGTGATGACTAATCTACGGATGATGGACCAGGCGACTGCGCGCGAGGTGAGGATCTACGCGAAAGAGACTGTCGGCTCACCCTGGTATGAGCTCGATGCCCGCGAAGCTCGCCCCTTGCATCCCAGCCTTCGAGCCATGGGGCGACACTTCTTCACCTGGTTCTAGGTTGATTATCGGTTCACCCGCAAGACACCGACCTGGCCTCCTGTTCGAGATCAATCTGAATTGCCTGCTATGATTCGGTCTAATCCGTGTTTCGAGCGATGAAAGCATCGAAGAAATCTCTTCGGCGTCTTCGAATCGGAACAACTTCCCTGGACATAGCTCACGTGATCACACAATTGATGTTGAAGGTCCGCGAACGATATCATCCCGTATTTCATTTGCGAAAATTCGCCTTATTCCGCTCGTTGATGCAACGAGTTGACTTCCCCGTATCTATACGCATCGAAGGCATCAAACATCCGGTGAGTGTCAGTTTTTCCAGAAACCTTGGATATGTGCTGTCCGGAGGACATGGCATTGAATTTGAGGAACAAGAGAATTTCCTGAAGCTGACCGGGATGGCAGAGTGTCGCGCTCTGTATGACATCGGCGCGAATATCGGCATCTACGCATTCATGTTTGCCTCTGCAATGCCCGACCGCAGAGTCCATATGTTCGAACCTGATGCATTGAACGCAAAGCTCCTCAGACGAAGCATTCAGCAGGCCGGGCTCAGAGCATGTGACTTGACTGAAGCAGCTGTGTCGGACAATGACGGTGTTTTGACCTTCCATTCCGATTTCGTGAGTGGCGCCACGGGCTCCATCAGGCAAGGTGACTCGTTTCTGGAGACACACCACCACGGCGATCCAGTAGCGGTACAGGTGCGCTCCGTTTGTCTCGACCACGTAGCATCCAGCACCTCGATGGATCCTGATGTGATCAAAATCGATGCTGAGGGCGCCGAGTTGAGCATCTTTCGGGGTGCGGAACGCGTGCTGGCCCGAAGCCAACCTTTGCTATTTTTCGAGTGCAATGAAGACCGGGAGGAAATCCAACGCTATCTCCTGAACAAAGGATATCGCCTGTTCGCGTGGACAAACCTGACCCCCGTTCAAGTGCCGACGCATAATACGGTGGCGCTGCATTGCGAAAGGCACAAACAAATTCTGCGCACACTTGAGTAGCTCTGAGGAAGCGCGGGTCTGCAACTTACGATATTGAATGAGACCAGCAAATGCACGCGCACTGCTTGAAGAGTTCGCCGGCTCATCGGAGGTCCGACGCGGAGACAGCATTCTGCATCGGGCTGTGCGCTAACTGGGCGATAGCGCTCGTCACAATTCCGGGAGTAAGAACTTCGGGGAGGAGGCGAGGCTGGGACTGTCCGGGAACATAGAGGGCATAGGTGGGAACCCCGCTGCGGCCAAAGCTGTTCAGGGCTCGGGTGATGTTGTCGTCGTAGCGAGTCCAGTCCGCGCGCATGAGAACGACGTTGGCATCAGCGAAGGCTTTCTGAACTTCGGGCTTACTGAGGGCTACACGCTCGTTTACCTGGCAGGAAAGACACCAGCTTGCGGTGAAGTCAACAAACACCGGACGGCCCTGGGATTGATAGCGTGTAACAGCCTCCGCAGACCAGGGCTGCCAGCCGTGTGTTTCCGGCGCTGAGTTCTGTGCTTCAGTCGCAAGAACAAGTTGCTTCGGAGCGACCACCGCTATCGCGACGACAACAATCACAAGCGCTCCGGCAACCGAAGCAGCCCAACCCTTTGCGGGCCAGCGGCCGAGGAACCAGCCCGCAATGGCGAGAAGAAGGAAGCTTACCAGCAGAGCGGCGAGAATTGCGGCTCCGTAAGCATTGGCGATAACCCACGCAAGCCAGATCACTGTCCCGAAGATCGGAACTGAGACGGCCTGTTTGAGCACTTCCATCCAGGCGCCCGGCCGTGGCAGAATGCGCGTCCAAGCGGGTTGAAGCGTGATGGCAAGATACGGAGCAGCCAGACCAAGCGCCAATGCCGTGAAAACGGCGAAGGTGATGACGGCGGTCTGAGAGAGTGCATACCCCAATGCGACTCCCATGAAGGGCGCCGTGCACGGAGTGGCCACGATGACGGCGAGGACTCCGGTGAAGAAGCTGCCTGTATACCCCTGCTTCGCTGCCAGTGAACCGCCGGTGCTTGTGAGGGTGAGTCCGATTTCGAACTGACCTGCAAGCGAAAGGCCGAGAAAGAAAAGCAGCGCGGCCATAAGCGAAAGAAAGACCGGCGACTGAAACTGAAATCCCCAACCCAGGTGAGTGCCTGCGGAGCGAAGGCCGAGAAGTACGCCGACAAGAATCCAGAATGAAACAAGAATGCCGAGCGTGTAAACGAGACCGTGCGTGCGCATCCTATGCTTCTCTTCCGACCCCGACTGAACAAGCGACAGGCCCTTGATGAAGAGCACCGGGAAAACACAGGGCATGAGATTGAGAATGAGTCCGCCCAGGAAGGCTAAACCGGCCGCTTCAAGAAGCCCTGTTTTGTTGCGCGTTGCGGGGCTAACTGGACGAGCCGAACTGGAAGAGGAACTCGAGGTCTCTTGACCTGGGATAGCTGCGGGGGCTGACTCGGATGGTATTGCCTCGGCCGGCTTGGGCGGACCCGAGGGCACTTCGAGTTCATACGCGCGGTTTCCGGAGAGCAAAAGGAGCCCAGTAAGCTCTTTGGGATTCGCTGTGAGAGTTTCGTCCTTCTTTAAATCGAGTATGAGCCCCTTTGCCGTCGGTGTTACGCTCTGCGGCGCAGGGTTGGAGAGGATGTCGGGCCTCGATGGGAAGAACGATGCTTCGGTCTCCCTCTTTCCGGTGTTGACTGTAACGCGGAAACCGGTGGTGGTCGGGACGAAGCCGATCTTGAGGTTTGATGGTGGCGCTTGTGGGAGTCTGTTCGCGAGGCGCACCCAGATGTCGTGATCAGGCTGCACTGGAGTGCCCAGTCCAGATGGCGCCGGCGCCACGTCTCGCGTTATCTCCAGTTCTGTTTTCTCCGGTATGCAGCTGCCCCGGCAGACCAGCCAGTCAATCTTGGCGTGGAGAACGGCCTCACCCGCCGCTGTCTTATCAGAGACATTCAGGCCCATTGGAAAAAGAACTTCGTCTTCATACCCGAAGTCCATCAGTGGCCCGAGCGGAAGACGTTTGGGAACCGGATACGCGATCGGACCAACGCTGATCCCCTGCGGAAGCGTCCACGTGATGCGCGGCGGTTCGCCGGCATCACCCGGGTTCTTCCAGTAGACGTGCCAGCCGGGCTCTAGTTTGAAGTAGAGTCCCGCGACACCCGGTCGACCGGGTTGAAGCTGTGCGAACGGGCTGATGAGTTGCACATGAACGTGAGGCAGGTCAGCGGAGTTCGAAGCGGCAAAGAGCGGAGAAGACGCGGCAAGCGCTAGGGAGAGAGCGATGATCGTTCGTAGAAATCGCATCAGAGGCGGACGGGCACCCCTCCATTGGACGGCGGCAGGCCAGGGTTGGTTACAGAATGGCGTATTTCCAGACACATTGATCCAATCACCCCATCCTTTGTGCGTGTTCCCGGAAGATGCAGACGTCCTGAACGGCTTTCACCCCGGCCGCGCGCGCACGGGCCATTGCTTTGTCGTTGATCACATCTTCCTGGAGCCATAGATAGGGGATGCCAAGCCTGATGACATCTTCCACAATGGGCGGAACCTTGTCAGAGGAGCGGAATACGTCGACTAAATCGATGCCCTCAGAACCATCGATCTTCGCTGCTGTATGCGCGGACTCCAAGTCGGGATAGGCCTTCAGCCCGTGCACTTCTTTCAGCTTCGGATTCACGGGAAGAATACGATAGCCCTGCATCACAAGATACCGGCCGATGTTATGGCTGGCGCGCCAGGGCTTGTCGCTCATGCCCACGACGGCGATGGTCTGGGTCTTGCGAAGCATTTCGTCGATGAGCGCGGGATCGTTCATACAGGAGTAAAAGATGGGTCTCAGTGTTCAGACAACTCGCTCGTGGGCACCGTTGGAGAGTTTGCGCCAGCGGACACCGTGCATGTCGAGCCAGTCCCCGATGGGCTCGTTCTTCTTGGGTTGGGACCCGATGCGGAGAACGTTTCCGTCGAGATCTTCAACCTGCATTTCGAGAGCCCATTCGTAGTTCGTTGGCGGATTGCGGATTTTTGCGCCCGCCGCAAGATATTCTTCATGCACTTTCTCCACGTCCACGCCGTCGATCCACACCCATGAGCCGGGATGACCCTGATCGCCTTCGCTCAAGAAGATTCCACATTTGCCACGAGCCACTGAGGCAAACAACGGCGCGACGTCATTGGGGAATTTGAATTCGACGTGGAAGCCTAGAGATTGTGTGTAGTAGTTAATGCTGGCAGCGACGCTGGCGACACGGAGGACAGGCGTGACTTCGCCGAAGACGATCTTCTGTTGCGCGGGGATGGTTGCGGTGGACATGCTTTCGACCTCCTTCGATCCCAGATTTAAAATTAAAATCCTTCAAGTTCAATTAGCGCATATTTCAGGGCACCGAAATTTTCTAGGTTCACACATCCAGTTCGTCGTCGCCTCCACTTGCAACAGCGGTGCCGCGGCGTTTGGCGAGCAGATATCCACGGAGGAACGGCTCGAGGTAGCCGTCTAGTACTTTGTCAACGTCGCCCACTTCAACCTTGGTGCGATGATCTTTGGCAATGCGGTAGGGTTGCAACACGTAGGAGCGGATCTGAGAACCGAAGTTGATTTCGAGCTTGGAATCTTCGACCTTTTTGGAGACAGCACGCTTCTTTTCGAGTTCATACTCGTAGAGGCGCGAGCGCAACATCTTCATCGCCTTCTCGCGATTCTTGTGCTGCGATCGCTCGTTCTGACACTGCACAACGATGTTGGTGGGGAGGTGGGTGATGCGGACGGCGGAGTCGGTCGTGTTGACGTGCTGTCCGCCTTTGCCGCCAGAGCGGTATGTATCGATGCGCAGATCTTCCTGCTTGATGTCGACCTGAATGGTTTCATCGATTTCGGGAGAGACGTAGACCGAGGCGAAGGAGGTGTGACGGCGCTTGGCTGAGTCGAAGGGCGATATGCGGACGAGCCGATGGACTCCGCTTTCGCCGGCAAGAAGGCCGAACGCGTACTCCCCGGTGATGGTGAACGTAGCGGACTTGATCCCCGCCTCTTCGCCATCCTGGTAGTCGTTCATCTCGGTTTTGAACCCCTGCTGCTCTGCCCACCGCAGGTACATCCGCATCAGCATCTCGGCCCAATCCTGGCTCTCCGTTCCGCCGGCACCGGGGTGCACCGTCACGATAGCATTGAGCGGATCTGTTTCGCCGGAGAGCATGGTGCGCGCTTCCAGTTCTTCTGTGAATGTGGCAAGGCTCTTAATGTCGCGATCGAGATCGGCAAGAACGTCCTCGCCTTCACGGGCGAGTTCGAAGTAGGCATCAATGTCGCTCGTGCGCCGGACGAGTTCTTCGTCTCGCGCAACAAGCTCTTCCAGGCGCTTGCGGTCGCGCATCAACGGCTGCGAAGCAGCGGGATTGGACCACATCGCTGGATCGGCAAGCTTGCTTTCAATGTCGGCTAGTTCCCTGCGGAGGCGGGCAGGGTCAAAGATACTCCCGCAGGTCGCGGACTTGATCGCGCACTGGAGCGTAGGCGTATTCGAGATCAGTTAATGCCACTTTGCTCTTATGACCTGACTTGGTGTTGAGTTGGCTTGTCGAAAGGCTGAAAGCGCCAAATCGACTGCGCTGAGGTAAGTATAGCGAAACGAGCGGCATCGCCCGCGCGGCGGTGACCGCGGTGTCAGGGGCATCACGGCGGCGCTTTTGCATCACCCTCTTTGCAGTCTATTTCTCGATTTTGTTCATCATTGCTTCAGGCGGTCTGAATCCGCCTGACAAATCCGGTCGTTTGCTCGGTGTCGGAGCCCCGAGCAGGCACCAGGACGTAAGCCTTTCAGTTCGAGGAATCCTGAAATAACCGCAGTGACCAGAGCGAAAGTATTCTGTTAGAGGAACATGCTGGCATGTTGAATCAGGAGAGGAACTTGCAAAAAACAGGTACTCCCCACGAACGATGGGCTCCTGGCGAGAAGCCCATTGGCACTCTCGGCTGACTATTTCGGGAGATCCGACAATAAGCACGAGTCGTAAGAGGAATTTACGTGCAAGTAGGTACCCCTCTGGGGGGGGGCCATGAATTTATCGTCAGGCGGTGATGAGAGCGACTACTTCCTTGACACCCATTGGCGAATCTGTTTCTTCAATGACCAGAGAAGTGCCGCAATCGAGACCAGCACGCACAGCCACGCAAAAACATCTCCGTGTGCGGTATAGAACGTAACGTCATCGCGAAACCCGTATTGAGCAGGTAGCGAATCGGCTTGGTGTCGCGGAATACTCTGTCGCACGCGCCCGTATGGGTCAATTGCGGCCGTCACGCCGTTATTGGTAGCTCTCAGTAGCCAGCGGCGGTTTTCAATCGCCCGCATCCGCGCCATATTCAGGTGCTGCCACGGAGCGCTCGTGTCGCCATACCATCCATCGTCGCTGATGTTCACGAGCACTTCCGCGCCGAGTTGAGCAAAATGACGTACTTCGTCCGCGAAAACGGCTTCGTAGCAGATGAAGATGCCGTAGCGATGGCCGTTAAGACGAAAAGTCGAGCGCTGATTCCCGCGCGAAAAGGACGAGACCTTGCCCGTTAATTTATGTGCGAAGGTGAGGTATTGCTGAAAGGGGATGTACTCGCCGAACGGGACGAGGTGAATCTTGTCATAGCGACCCACGCGGTGGCCGTCGGGGGCGAAGACCATGGCCGAGTTGTAGTCCAGTTGTTCGCCCTCTGTCGTGTCTACGCCATAACCACCAACGATCACGGGAGCCTGCTCGTTCCTGGCGAGAGTGCTGATTCCGTTCTGGAAGCGCGGATCAGCCTCTATGAAAGAAAGGGCCGGAGCTTCTGGCCAGACAACGAGATCGGGATGCGTAGGGTAGGGGGGGCAAATGATCTCGCCGTTTGCGGCGCCAGTCTGCGGAACTCCCGCGATGTAAGTCTTGCAATGTTCCGAGGCCAGTTTCTGCAACCAGGTCATGTGCTGCTGCCAGTCTGCCGGACTAGTCCAGTCGTTATCGCCGCCAACGTCGAGATTGGGCTGGATGAGGACGGCGGTAGCGGATACAGCGGACTTGGGTGGCCGAAAGAAAGAGCCGCAGAGGCTAGTTCCAATAAGTACGACGCTGAGAATTCGAAGAATTGCCGGTCTGGAGCCCGGCTCGTTGCGCCGCGAGAGGAACTCGAATATAGCTCCTGTCGTGAGTGCATTCATTAGTACGAGGAGAAAAGTGATGCCATAGACGCCCGCCCACGGGGCCAGTCCAATGGCGATCCCGTTGTCCACCTGCGAGTAGCCAAGCTGGTCCCATGGGACGCTGGTGATCCGGGCCGCAGCGAGATCGAGGGCAACCCACAGAAAAGGTGCGGCAATCAGCGCCACCTTCGGCTTCCCTGTCGCCTGCCGTACCAGCATGAGGCCAACTCCGAATAATCCGAAGTAGAGGCCGAGGACAAGGCTGAAGGCGATCAGCAGCAGCGTCGGCGCGCCCGTCGGCATATCCCCGTAGTGGAGCATTGTGTCGCGGACCCAGTAGCAATTGCCGATGTACCAGAGGACCCCGCACACGTAAGCCAGCAGAAAGGCACGGCGAAAAAGGCGCGTGCTTTTGACAGTTGCAGGGCTGAGGATTGCCCACAGGAGAGGTACGAGCCCGAACCAGGCGAAAATGCTGCGCCACCGAGGCATGGGACCCGCAATCGGGAACGGGAGTTCCAGCAGCCCGGCGGATAGAATGGCTGCCACCCACAACCTCATTGATTGCCAGCGCATACAGGGTGGAGTTTAAAACATTCGACCCTACAGGCGCGGCAACGCAAGACTCGGCCATGAATGCAACTCTTCCCTAGAGTCTGAGTCTCCTGAGCGAATCTTTATACGTCACTCCTTACAATCCGCACAGAAATCAAGCAATTGTGAGGTTGGGCCACTCCTGAATTTCTCAGTTCCAAGGCCTGCGATCGGAAGGATCTCCGTGCACATCGTAAGTTCGAAGCACCTTCGTGCCGTTGGTGAAAAACCGGGTACATGACTCCAATTTCCATCACATTCAAAAAGGCTTCGGTTTCTTTGTTGACTGGCGTATCTGTCAGCACTAAACTCAGCCAAGGGCGCACGGGAAAGTGGCCCGATGTAGTTTGAGCGCCAAAAACGTACGGCCGGCGCATTTGTAATGGCATCCACACGAACGATCGTAGCCCCTCCGTCAGACCGCGTCCGGCTCATCGTGGCATCCTCGGTGATGCTGACGTTCATCTCCTTCTGGCGCGCCGCAGCCATCGTTCTCAATGACCTGGGATCTTCGGCCTTCTACGCAGGAGGCATCGCCGAACAGGCGATTGGAGCGGCTGCTCCGTGGTTCATCCTGGGAATCATGCTGTTCAGCTTTGCGGTGCGGGCTGTGTACATCGAGAGCTGTTCGATGTTTACGCGCGGCGGTGTGTACCGCGTGGTGAAGGAGGCGCTGGGCGGCGGGTTCGCGAAGCTGAGCGTCTCTGCTCTGATGTTCGACTACATTTTGACTGGACCCATTTCGGGTGTGTCGGCTGGGCAATACATTACTGGGCTGATGAACGAAATGCTGGTGGTGGCGAACAACAGCCACTGGCTCCCTCCGGCGCTGATCAATGCGCATGGCCAGCCGTTCCAGTTCGACATGAACTACACCTCCGCCGTCTTTGCGGCGGCCGTGACGATCTACTACTGGTGGGAGAACGTCAAGGGCATCGAAGAGTCGAGCGACAAGGCGCTGCGCGTCATGCAGATCACCACGATTATGGTGATCCTACTCTTCGGATGGGGCGCTTACTCGATCATGGTTCGTGGAGTGCATCTGCCTCCTCCCCCGGTTCCCGCGAACCTGAAGTTCAGTCCGGATGCGCTGGGGTTCCTGAAGAACTCGGGCTTGCCGATTTTTGGATTGTTCGGGATCATCATGGCGTTCGGGCATTCGATTCTGGCCATGAGCGGCGAGGAAAGCCTTGCCCAAGTCAACCGTGAGATCGAGCATCCGAAGCTGAAGAATCTGAAGCGCGCCGCAATCGTTATTGCTATCTACAGCCTCGTGTTCACAGGCGGCGCAACGCTGCTGGCGTCGATGCTTATTCCCGACGGACCCAGGACGCAGATTTACCAGAACAACCTGATTGCCGGCCTGGCTATGTACATGGTCGGACCGATGTTCTGGCGTGTCGTCTTCCGAGTCTTCGTTGTGTTTGTCGGGTTCCTCATTCTCTCAGGCGCAATTAATACCTCGATGATTGGATCAACCGGCGTGCTGATGCGCGTCGCCGAGGACGGAGTGCTCACGGACTGGTTCCGCAAGCCGCATCCGAGATTCGGAACCAGCTACAGAATCGTGAACCTTGTCTTCGCACTACAAATGTTCACGATCATCGCTTCGCGTGGAAACGTAATCATGATCGGCGAAGCATATGCGTTTGGCGTGATCTGGTCGTTCACATTCAACAGCCTGGCAATGCTGGTGCTCCGCTGGAAATACCACGGTGAGCGGGGATGGAAGGTTCCGCCCAATATCAGGATTGGAAAGATTGAAATCCCACTGGGGTTGATGTGCGTCTTCCTAGTGCTTTTGTCGGTGGCCACAGTGAACCTGTTCACCAAATCTGTAGCGACGGTGACCGGCGTGATGTTCGCGGCCTCGTTCTTTGTGATCTTCACAGTTTCTGAACGGGCGAACCTGCGCAAACATGCCCTGACGGCGCGACAGATGAAGGACCACTTCCAACTGGAGCACCAGGACAACATCGATCGCGAATCGGTTGCATTGCGGCCCGGCGGCGTGATGGTCACCATGCGCGATGCGACTAATCCCGTAGCGCTGAAGTGGGTCCTCGGTCGAACAAAGACCGAGGATCGTGACGTGGTGGTCATGAGCGTCCGCATGATGGGTGCGGGTGGCCCGGAGTATTTGAGTGCAGAGGACCAGAGCTTCAGCGAGCACGAGCAGATGCTCTTCACCAAGGCTGTCTCTGTCGCCGAAAGCTTCGGCAAGAAGATATCGCTGCTTGTGGTTCCAGCCGGCGATGTCTTTGCCGCGCTGGTACAGAGCGCAAATTCTCTAGAAGTGGATTCGGTGTGCTCAGGGCAATCGACCTCAATGACGGCCGAAGATCAGGCGTTTCATCTCGGGCAGGCATGGGAAGCCTTGCCCGAACCGAAGCGCCAATTCAACTTCTACGTCGTGGGCCAGAACGGCGACGTGAAGGTGTTCTACATTGGACCGCATGCGCCGACGCTGGGGCCGGATGATGTGCAACTTGTACACCGGCTGTGGCTGAACATGCGGCGAGATCCTGTAATGCAGGACCTACACCACAGCGACATTATTACTTATGCGCTGACAAGGCTTGCGGGGCAGTATGCGCGAGAGAAGCAGGAAATCCTGCGCGACCTCAGGAACTATCGTGCTGCGGAGTCTCCGACACTGCGCATGGGTGGCCAGGACCTGACCGGAGTTGCCACTCCGTCTGCAGCGCACGACACGAAAGAACAAGCTGCGAAACTACCACGCGGCCTATAGCTCCTGACGATTCTGATCCCGATCCCCTCAAATGAAACAGAAAGATAGTACCCGATCCGTGTACTTCTGCGGTCTGCTCACGGGAAATCATGGTCACGTTACTTTAGGCCAATAAGCTCCATGCTAACTCTGGACGTTCCTCCGGCAGCTTGAGTTATAGAACGAGCTGTCGTCCAAGTAAGTCAATTCCTTGCTCTGAAGGATGAGCTTCAAGGCTTGTGTGACTATTCTCTGCGAGCGCTCCATTTTTCATTTGTCATCGCGCAGACAGTTAGGTATCTTTTCAGATCAGCAACTCATTCCTAATACTTTGTAAAACCATCCACCGCAGATTCACCGACACGCGTCTGGAAAACACAGGGAGGCCTTGTGGGGGTCGCAGAAATACTTGCACAGATTGAACGGGAGATCTCGCAGCTACAGCGTGCGCGAACGCTCTTGAAAAATGGTTCAAATGGTTCGAACGGCAACGGACTGCGCTTAAGCAAGAAGCGCAACCTCACTCCTGAAGGTCGCAAGCGGATTTCAGAAGCTGTGAGGCGGCGCTGGGCAAGACAGAGGAAAGCAGTGCAAGGCAAGTAAAAAGAGGAATTTCAACGAAAACGGCTGGAGTCCGCTCCAGCCGTTTTCTTGTCTACTGAATTGACTCGCCCGGCCCGATCCGGATTACTTCGATCGATCCCTTAAGATGTTGCTCCAATTCATCTGGAGTCCCCTTCAGCGGCGGGAATGTTCCAAAGTGAATCGGCAGAATAGCCTTCGGTTCAATGAACTGTGCAGCCAGCGCCGCTTCTCTCGGACCCATGGTATAGAAGCCGCCAATCGGTAGCATGGCCAATTCTGGATGGTAAAGCTCCTTGATAAGCTTCATGTCGCCGAAAACTGTGGTATCGCCTGCGTGATAGAGCACCGGCCCGTTTGCCACTGTCAGAACATACCCGACTGCGATCCCAGCGTATTGCGTGCCGCTCTTTCCCTCCGCGCCGGCTGAGTGCTTGGCTTCAACCATGGTGACCGCGACATCATCGAGCTGCACTGTTCCACCTACATTGAATCCAGTAACGTTTTCGACTCCCTGGCTGGCGATGAATGCGGCAAGCTCATAAATGGCGGCCACATTCGACTTATGCTTCTTCGCCACAGGAGCCGCATCGGAGATGTGGTCTCCGTGACCGTGGGTCAGGAGAATGTAGTTGATCTTCTCCGGAAGCTGGAAGCCCTTCGGATACTTCGGATTGTTCTGGATAAAGGGATCGATGAGGACGTTTGTGCCTTTGCCCGTCTGGACAAGCACGGTCGCGTGTCCAAGCCAGGTAACTCGTGTGCCTTTCAAGGAAATCATGTTCGCTCCAAAAAGAATTGCGCAAAGAGTGCAGAGGTTTGGATGCGACTGAGTTGTTGCGGTTAGCTATCGCGTAATCAGGACTTCCGAAATGCTGTCTTTCGCCAGAAACTGCCGGAACCCCGACCACTGATTAAACAGATCCTGGATGCTGCGATTTGTAAACACACGCTGAATGGGAAACGGCTGCGCGGTCTGCATATCCACGGTGTCGCCCTCTGTTACATGGAACCGGCAGAAAGCTGACTCCTCAGGCTGTCTGCGTGTATGAAAGAATGCCAGGACCTGACCACCTGGGTTGAGCGATTCATACAGATGCGCCACCACGGCCGGAACAAACGGCTCCGGCAGATAGTCGAGCGAGGTCCACAGCAGCACGATGTCATACATCTTGCCTGCGAAGTCGAGGCTCTGTTTCAGATAACCTTCGGTATCGTAGACGGGCTTGTCGTCTGCATTGGCGCCGGCTTGCCAACTGCCTGTACAGGCCTCAGTCACCAGATCGCAAAGAAACACGCTGTGGCCGAGGCTGGTGAGGTAGTTGATATTCGTGGGTGATGTAGCGCCGGAATCAATAATGCGCAATCCAGGCTCAACCTGCAGACGCTTGCGCAAGGCTGTCCAAGCACCGCTATGGCGCGGAATGCGCGGACCACTGGCCACATGACCAGTGGACGAATCGTTCTCTTTTCCTTTGTCGAACCAACGGCGAATCACTTTGGAGTCCCCTTGTGACACGGGCGCACGCTGCAGCAAGGCGCCCGTTGCTCGCTGTTGTCAAGCCTTGGTGCTGGCTGGCGCAGCGTCAGGAGCCTTGGCGCCCTGCGTCAGGTCAACCTTGCCGCGAAAGACAGCGTTATCTTCGATAGCCAGGCGGAGCGCGCGAACATCGCCTTCAACGACGCTTCCGGCGCGCAACTCAACACGACCGCTGGCTACGATGTTGCCCTGTACCTGGCCTTGGATCAAAATGTCGCGGGCTGAGAGATCAGCAGCTACGTTTGCGTTTGGCCCGATGGTCAGACGGCTCTCCGTGAGTGTCACGGTGCCTTCGACACGCCCATCGATGATCAAGTCTTCTCCGCCTTTCACCTCGCCGCGAATCACAACGGATTTGCCTATCCGAGCAGAACCATTTTCGGTTGCCATGGATCAATTTCCTTCCAGAATCTCAAAATCGTGTGCGCGCCACTCAAGCGGCAATGAACCGCTAAACAGGTCGTTTCGGACCACTTGGCCAGCACTGAGCCCTGCTTCCAAAATGACCAAAGTCTCTTATCGAACTATAGCATCGGGGCGCTTCTATGCAGTTTAAGAATCCAATATCCGAAAGGAACGTCCAAATCAATAAGTAACCAAGCAGAGGGAGAAACAAAGGACGATAGACTATTGCCAGTGCTCCGAGTCAAGTCTCTCATTCTGGTATTTCTTCTGACCGGCATGGCCGCGCAGGCGGAGGATCCGGGCCTTGTGCAGCGAGCACTTGCGAACGAGGCGCGGGCCGCGAACGATGCGCAGCATCTGATGCGATATCGCTTGCGCAAATCGAGCCCGCGCCTGACTACTACAAAAGAGATCTGCGAGACGACAGATGGAGCAGTTGCGCGGCTGATTGCCGTCAATGATGCACCTTTGAGCGCTGCGGATGAGCAGCGCGAGCAGATGCGCCTCGACCAGCTGCTGAACGATCCTGGCAGGCAGCGGCATCGGAAACAGGGGCAGGATCAGGACACGGCAAGAGCCATGAAAGTCCTACGGTCGTTGCCGCGTGCATTCGTGTATGAGTACGCAGGGGTGGGACCGGGACCAAGCGGACAGGTAGCGAAGTTCAGATTTCGACCCAATCCGAGATTCGATCCACCGGACCTGGAGACTCAGGTCCTCAAGCAGATGACGGGTGAGCTTTGGATCGATCCAAGGCAGGAGCGTGTCGCAAAGCTCGATGGCCGGCTACAGCAAGATGTGGATATTGGCTGGGGAATTCTTGGACGCCTCTACAAAGGCGGCACCATTGTCATCGATCAGGCAGATGTCGGCGAAGGTCAGTGGCGCATTGTGCACTTCGACATGAAGATGAGCGCGAGAGTCGTTTTCAAGATCAGGGTGTTCGACACAACGGAAGATGAAAGCCAGTTCGTACCGGTACCCGCTGGATTGCGCTACCAGCAGGCGATCGCTCTCCTTCGCGACACTCGAACGAGCAGCACACGCAACCGAAGTGAATTTGCCGGAAAATAAGAAGCGGGGCCGCCACAGTGACGGACCCGTCTTCTGCAAAGCAGTACTGTTAGACCTTCACCTTAAGCAGGATGATGACCAGGGTGAACAGAGTGAGCGACTCGATGAGCGCGAGGCCGAGGATCAGGAAGATCATCAGACCGCCGCGAGCGCCGGGGTTACGAGCCAGCGCTTCGCAAGCCGAAGCAGTGGCCTTCCCCTGCCCGAGACCGCAAAGGCCGGCTGCGATGGCCATGCCGATGCCTGCGCCAATCGGCACCAGGTTGACAGCAGCTGATTCCCCACCCTGAGCAAACGCCGGAACGGCGAAGCAGAGAGCAGCCAGCGCTATGAATATGTATTGAAACTTCCGCATAGTTCTCCTGCATCCCCTGGATTTGGCCGCCAGTGGGTGGTTGAGACTCACCGTGCTGGTCCCCTCACGCTTGCGGCCTGCCGTTAGTCCGGAGCGGGAGCAATTCTCCGGCGGAATCTTGGTGCCCTGGCATGGCATTTCGGCGCTGCCAGGATCGCACCCGAAATCTAGTGCGACTCGTGCGAGACTGCCAGGGACAAATAAATCATCGACAGCAGCATGAAAATGAACGCCTGGATGCACGAAACGAAAACGTGCAAACCAAGGAATATCGAGGGTACGCCAATCGGAATAAGCGAGAAGAACCCGAGTGTGAGCATGTCGCTGGCGTACATGTTCGCGTAGAGACGAATGGTGAGCGACATGATGCGGGCAAAGTGCGAAACCAGTTCGATCGGAATCAGCAGCCAGGCCATCCACCAGATCGGCCCGGCAAAATGCTTTAGATAGCCGATACCGTGAGAACGGAAGCCCTGCCAGTTGTAGTAGAGGAACGTAGGCACCGCGAGCCCGAGCGGCACGACCGGCGATGTGGTCGGCGCTGGAACGCCGGGAATAAGTCCAACCAGGTTATTGATCAGCACGAACAGAAATATGCAGGTGACGTACGCCTGGAACTTGGGTGCATCGTGCCCAATGACCTGTTCGCCGAGATTGCCGGTAAACTCCGAAACCATTTCGGCCACGTGCTGGAATGCCCCCGGCTTGTCGGGCGAGAGAGACATCCGGACGATCACGAAAAATGCGATCAGCCCCAGAACAACGAGGAGTTCAATGCTGAAGGTGTTGCTGATTGGCGCTCCAGGGCTTGAAGGGTGAATCCCCATTCCCTGCATGATGGAGGTGATGATTCCGCCGAAGAGGTGGTTGAGCAGGCGGGTCAAAGCATAAGATTCGGGCATGAAGACTAGGTCTTTCCTTATTAGCAAATGCGGAGGGACTATCCCGTGAAGGATGCCAGTCCTTAATCCAGGAGCATGCGGAGGGCCTGCCACAGGATTGTGAGTGCTGCCAATCCCAATCCGCAGAGCAGCGCCACAGCCGAGCCCTGTAAACATCTCAGGCTAACATAGATGGCCCCACCGTAGAGGACGAGGCGGAGGATAAAAAAGATCACCACAGCAGGGGCGCTGCGGGGCGTCTTTTCGGCCTCGAGTTTGGCCCGAATGACCCGGGCCAGCCGCTGCCACTCGAAGATGCTGGCCGCGGAAATCAGGGCGCCCACCATCAGCATCCCCGCGTTCCGCCAACCCGAAGCCACGAGAAGAAAAATCGAGGCAATCACTCCCAGAATCAGCGTTTTGACCATGGCCCGCTGAAGCATCACTTCAGCCGCGTCATTGGGCAGTTCAAGCAATGGATGCGCTTCCTGAGTCATCGATCTGAGCCCTTTGAGGTTTCTGAGCCGATCGGCCCTTTCCCGTTTTTGGCGGCGGTCTCATTCCGATCCTGGCGATCCGCACGAACAACATACTGAATAATGTAAACAAGTCCCGAAACGGCCCCAAACACAACTCCCGCAATTGAGATCCACGACTGATGAAAGTGCTTGTCCGCCCATGCGCCGATCAACCAGCAGACGACGACCGAACTGGGAAGAATCAGGGCGATCTGGATGCCCGTTTCAGCTTTGACAATGGCATCGATGCCGCTCGAACGCTTCGAGCGCGAGTCGGAATCCGGGAGTGGGCGGTTGAAGGGCATCCCTTGGTGGTTATACACGATGTGCGGGAAGCGCGCGACGTTGAGGACGCTCTCCGAGTAACCGCGCGCAGCTATACTGACCGTTAGACCTTATTCGCTGCACACAGAAGGAAATACAGTGTTTGATTCGGAATTTGAGCGCAATCTTTTCGACTTGCGCCGCGCAAAACTAGCCGAAATCGAAAAGCTCGGCCAGGCCGCCTATCCTAATCAGTTCTCCGCCACCCACACGATCCCAGAGATTCGCGCCAAGTGGGGAGAGGCAACAGCCGAGGTGCTGAACGACGAGCGAGAAACCATCTCCATTGCAGGACGCATTATGGCTATCCGGGTGATGGGCAAGGCGGGATTTGCGACTCTGCAACAGGGAGGACAACGCCTTCAGATCTATGTCCGGCTGGACGCTGTGGGTGAGCAGGGCTGGGCCCTCTACAAGCTACTTGATCTCGGCGACCACGTCGGTGCTTCAGGCTACCTTTTTCGCACGAAGACCGGTGAGCTGAGCGTTCACGTCGAGAAACTGACTTTCTTGTCGAAGGCCATGCTCGCGATTCCGGAGAAATATCATGGTCTCGCCGATGTCGAATTGCGCTATCGTCAGCGGTACGTCGACCTGTTTGCGAATCTCGATGCACGCGAAGTATTTGTAAAGCGCGCAAAGGTACTACGAGCGCTCCGCCGTTTTTTTGATGATCGCGGATACCTGGAAGTCGAGACACCGATGATGCAGCCGATTGCCGGCGGCGCGGCAGCGCGGCCCTTCAGGACGCATCATAACGCTCTCGACATGGACCTCTACCTTCGCATTGCGCCCGAACTTTATCTGAAGCGCCTTGTCGTCGGCGGCCTCGATCGCGTCTACGAGATCAATCGGAACTTCCGCAATGAGGGCGTAAGCACGCAACACAATCCTGAGTTCACGATGTTGGAGTTCTATCAGGCATATGCGAACTATGAGGACATGATCCAGCTCACGGTTGATCTGCTGAAATTTGTCGCGCTGGAGGTGAACGGGACAACCGTATCGGAGTTCAATGGCGTGCAGCTGGATTTCGGCAAAGTCGAGAAGCTGACGATGCGGGATGCGATCATCAAGTGGTGGCCGGAAGAGACGGCAGGCGGAAGGCCACGCATTGAGGATCTGGCGATACCTGCCAATGCAGGCGAATCGCCCGTGCTCACTGGTCTCGTCGATGGGCTGCGAAAATCTGGCAAGCAGGTGGCCTTCGAACCGGGTGAGCCTGCAGGAAAGACGATTGCGAACATCTTTGAGGCTGTCGCAGAGAAATATCTGCAGCAGCCGACGATTATTTACGAGTTCCCTACCACAATCTCGCCTCTTTCGAAGCAGAAACCGAACGACCCCGAATGGGTCGAACGGTTCGAGGTCTATGCGGGTGGCTTCGAACTGGGCAATGCCTTCAGTGAGTTGAATGACCCTGTTGAGCAACAGAAGCGCTTTGAAGAGCAACTGAAAGAGCGTGCGCGTGGCGACGAAGAAGCCCACCAGATGGATGAGGACTATGTCCGCGCCCTTTCCTACGGCCTGCCGCCCACCGGAGGCGAAGGCATCGGCGTAGATCGCCTCACCATGCTGCTCACCGGTTCCCGGTCGATCCGCGACGTAATTCTCTTCCCGCTGATGCGTGACACAAGACAGATGGAACCGGAACTCGAAGCCGGCAGCTAACGACCGGCAGCCAGGAGCTTTTTTGAACATCCTCTTCGTCGGCGACATCTTCGGCAGCGCAGGACGCCGGATCGTGCACGAGCACATCGATCACGTTCGTGACGCGCACAATGTCCAGTTGCTAATCATCAATGCGGAAAATGCGGCCGGCGGCTTCGGTGTCACGCCGCAGATCGCCGAAGAATTTTTCGACATGGGCGCCGATGTTCTTACCACCGGCAACCACGTCTGGGATAAGCGCGAGCTGATCGAATACATGAATTCCGCTGATCCAGAAAGCCAGGAGCGCCCGCGTCGCGTTCTGCGCCCGGCAAACTTCGAGCGCGGTGTTCCCGGCTATGGGGTCTTCGAAGGCAAAACACAAAGCGGCGTCGACTATGCGGTTGTGAACCTCATGGGTAAGGTCTTCATGAGCGGCACGAACAATCCCTTCCTCGCGGCGAATGAAATCCTGACCGGGATTAAGGCAAAGGTGATCGTGGTAGATTTTCACGGCGAGGCCACCAGCGAGAAGGTCGCTATGGGATGGCACCTCGATGGGCGCGTTACCGCAGTTCTTGGGACCCACACGCACGTCCCCACCGCCGACGAGCGCGTTCTCCCGGGCGGCACTGCCTATCAGACCGATGTGGGAATGAGCGGCCCATACGACAGTGTCATTGGCGTCGAACGCGATCTCGTACTGCACCGTTTTCTCACCGGTATGCCGGGCAAGTTCGAAGCCGCCAAGGGAAATCCCAAAATGTGCGCGGCCTTAATCGGCTGCGATCCGGCAACCGGTCGCGCGACATCCATTCAGCGCATCATGCTGGGCGAATAACCCACTTGAGTCAGTGCTGGCCGGTTCCCGCAACCTGGCGTGTGCGAAGCACTGCCGATTTCTCAGGAACCGGCCTCGCGGTGATAAGGTCGGCGCGTCCATGCGCTGCCTTGATCAGCTTCCCTGTCCGTGTGAAGGTCATCGCCCATCGCATCGGGTGCGGGTGGGCTGCAGCATCATCGAAACGAATCACTTCCTCGCCGTGGGATGTCAGTTCGACCGTCATTGTCGCAGTCAGGGCAGGAATCGGCTTGTGTACTGCCGGTTCAGCTTCGGGCGGAAGGATCTGCGAATGTTCGCCCGCGAGTGCAGCGTAACAAAGTGCGTTTCCCAGCCAGTCTGCGTTCGCCTGCTCTCCCTCCTCAGCCCGGATGTGATTGAAAGCAGTGACGGTCAGCGCGTTGATGGGGGCCGGAGAAAACAAAGAATAGCTGCGTTTGGAAATCGGGATCACGCGAACGCGTCCTTCTCCATCGCGTGGAATCGAAGCCGAGAACACCGACACGTCTCCCGCTCCGTTGTTGCGCATGTATAGGAGAAACAGGTGA
>DATNFD010000132.1:0-3155 GCA_035606555.1 Occallatibacter sp. | reverse complement strand
TCGAGCGATCGGTCCTTCTCAATCGACTTGCGGAATTCGCCCGGCGTCGTGGCGCCGATGCACTGGATTTCGCCGCGCGAAAGCGCCGGCTTCAGGATGTTGGCTGCGTCCAGCGAACCTTCCGCCGAACCCGCGCCCACCAGAGTGTGGAGCTCATCGATGAAGATGATGGCATTCTGATTCTCCATCAGCTCCTTCATGATGGTTTTCAGGCGCTCTTCAAACTGGCCGCGATACTTGGTTCCCGCGACAATCAGCGAGAGGTCGAGTCCGAGAATGCGCTTGTCGGCCAGGAACGACGGCACTTCGCCGTCTGCGATGCGCTGCGCCAGCCCTTCGACAATGGCGGTCTTGCCCACGCCGGGCTCGCCGATCAGCACCGGATTGTTCTTGGTGCGGCGGCACAGAATCTGAATGACGCGCTCCAGTTCGCCATCGCGTCCCACCAGCGGGTCAAGCTGGTTGTCCATGGCGGCCTGAGTCAGGTCGCGGGAAAACTCACTGAGTAAGGACGACTCGCGCTGCCGCTGGGGCTGCGATTTCTCCTGGCTGCTGCGCGCCAGTTCCTCGCGAATAGTCGAAAGCCTCAAACCACGCTCATGCAGAATTTCAGCCGCGAAGCACTTCTCTTCTCTCAGTAAACCCAACAGCAAATGCTCGGTGCCGATGTGCTTGTGTGAAAGCCGCTCCGCCTCTTCCGCAGCATAAGCCAGCACCCGTTTGCACTCATTGCTTAACGGCAGATCAACCGAGGTCGAAACTTTTTCCCGGATGGTGGTGTGTCCTTCAATCTGCTTGCGAATGGATTCGACTGAAGCGTGCGAACGCAGAAAGCGATTGGTCAGGGCTTTGTCTTCGCGCAACAGTCCAAGCAGCAGGTGCTCCGTCTCAATATAAGGAGACCCGAACTGGCTGGCTTCGTAGCGCGCAAAAAAGATGACGCGCCTTGCTTTTTCCGTATAACGTTCAAACATAAAGCCCTACCCCCTTGGCTCTACTGAGGACCGAGGTTTCTGCTTACGGCCCGAACCCTGGGAAACCACCCGCCCTCATCATTATTGCAATCTACCTGCCAACCCGTCTATGGCCCGTAAGCGCCGGTAGAACCTCCGCTCCGTTACCAAAGGCATCCCGAGCAAACCCGACAATGCGTCACGCCAACTGAGATCTGAAAACTATGATCTGGCAACCGAACTTCATTTCTTTCCTTTTCGGAACTCCGGCGGTCACTCTGCGAATTTCCTTCTCCTCTAGCCGGAAAGCGTCTCCGGCGCGACCTCCTCCACTCTCCCGCGCTGCAAACGCAACACCCGGTGGCAGCGGCGCGCGAAGGCAAAATTGTGGGTGGCAATCAGTGAGGTCAGCTGGTAGTCGCGATGTAGCCGGGCGATCAATTCAAAAACCGAGTCCGCTGTGCGGCTGTCGAGATCTCCCGTGGGCTCATCCGCCAGCAAAAGCTTCGGCTGCGTGATGAGTGCCCGAGCCAGGGCCACGCGCTGCTGTTCACCGCCGGAAAGTTCTCCCGCCCGGTGATGCGAGCGCGGCTCCAATCCTACCTCGTGCAGCCACCTCGAAGCTTCCCCCTCCGCCTTCTGCCGGGCCACACCCCGAAGCAGAAGCGGCATGGCCACGTTTTCCAGTGCCGTAAATTCCGGCAGCAGGTAGTGGAACTGCCAGACGAACCCGAGTTCATGATTTCGGAACCCGGCCGCGTCATCTTCCGAGAGCGAACTCAATCGCAAGTGGGCGCAGTATACGTCACCCGAAGAAGCACGATCAAGAGCGCCGAGGATGTGTAACAAGGTACTCTTGCCCGAGCCTGACTCGCCCACGATGGCCAGCATTTCTCCCTTGGCCACCTGAAACGACAAATTGTCAAAGAGCACCAGGTCCGACGCGCCCGAGCGAAAGACTTTTTTCAGACTTTCGACGCGCAGCATCGTCTCCTGTTCAATTAGATGCAAAAGTCCGGCTCCTCGGCTCAAACCGCAGCTGCCTGCCATAGCTCCCAGCTATCCGCAAGCGCAACCTCTCATTAAAGCATGAACAAAGGGCCGAAAACCTTCTGCTCCCACTTTGGGAGCGCCTATGAAGGAAACCTTAAGCCCAATTTTTGCGAATTACGACATGACCATGGTCACTAGGCCGGCCCAGGGGGTCACTCGTAGCGGAGAGCTTCAGCGGGAAGAATGCGCGCCGCCGACCAGGAGGGATACAACGTCGCCACCAGGGAAATCCCGATGGCCACCAACGCGACCAGGACGCCATCGATGGCGCGGGGAGCGAAAGGCACGTAGTCGATGGAATAAACTTCGGGGGCCAATGACAGCAGATGATAGTGCCCTCCCGCCCAGGACAGGGCATAGCCGAGCACCAACCCGATCGCCGTACCGATAACGCCAATCAACAATCCTTGCGTGATAAACAACCGTCGCACTTGCGACTTCCTCGTGCCCATCGACATGAGCACGGCGATGTCCCGCGTTTTCTCCATCACCATCATGGTCAGCGAGATCAGAATGTTCAGAGCAGCGACGAAGACGATCAGTCCGATGGTAATGAACGTCACCAGCCGCTCCAGCCTCAAAGCGCGGAACAGCGCCTTGTTCTGCTCCATCCAGTTGGTTGCCATGAAACCTTTGCCCGCGGCCTGTTCCAGTTGCCCGGAAATCTTACCCGCCTGGTAAATGTCATCCACCTTGAACTCGAGCACCGTGATCTGGTCGCCCAGGCCTTCCAGATTTTGCGTGTCAGAGAGGCGGGTGAACGCCCATGAACTGTCATAGTCGAAAAAGCCCGAATTGAAAATCCCCACCACGCGGAAGCGGCTGTACTTCGGAACCAGTCCAAACGGTGTGAGTTCTCCCTGCGGACTGGTGACCAGCACCACCGAGTTCAGCGTCGCGTCCAGGTCTTCCGCAATGTCCTTGCCCAAAACGATCGGCGGCATGGAAGCGATACGCTCCTGCACCGAGTTCAGATCGTCAGGAGATTCGCCGGCATCTGTTGCGGCCGTGTGGGGGCGGGTCTCCGACCCGCCCAGGCCGGGTCGAAGACCCGGCTCCGTGTCCAGCGGATCCATCGAACCAATCTTCACCGTGTTCAGCAGGTCGCTCACCTTGCGCTCGTAAGCAGGAATCATCCCTTTCAACACG
>DATNFD010000131.1:0-28154 GCA_035606555.1 Occallatibacter sp. | reverse complement strand
ACGATATGTGGGTGCCCCGGGTGCCTCGCATTTGGGCACCCGGGAGACCACGCACTTCGTCCCGCGGTCTCGACATGGGTTGTCGTCATCGACTCGGAAGTTGGCAGAAGGGTTCTGAAGCGCTGTCAAGCCCCTCTCCCGAACTCCTGCCCTAACTGCCCTCTATCCATCCATATTTGCAACCCTCCGCATTGCAGAATATTCCCCGAATCGGCGAACAATAGAGCCGTACTCGAATCTCCGTTCTGATTCCGAGGCACACTCGTTTCCGGCAGCCGGCGAGCTCCGCGGCAGGGTCGCTCGTTCCCGCGCCCTGGATGAGGGGCGCTTGACCCTGCTCAACTCGATCAACTGAGGACCAGTCTGCCCACGGTCCATTGCCCGTCACCCGAAAGGACTTCCGTGCTCTAATCCTTGATTTCTGACCATAACTCTCGCATTTTCTTGTATTTACAACTTAACCCTATACAGGTCATCAACTTACAACCACCACCGTCCGTAACCCATTGAAAACAATAGCAACGCATTGGGGGGGAGGGGTAGTCCCCAGTCCCTAGTCTCTAACCCCTAACGCCTAATCCCTGATCTCTGATCCCTGATCTCTGAAAGGACTCACCATGTACCGCGAATGTCGCCACATCAAAGACGATGGCCTGCGCTGCCGCACCGGCGCCCTCAAGGGCAAGCCGTACTGCTTCTTCCACATGAAGCTCAAGCGCATGGACCGCCAGCCCATGATCCAGATCCCCATGCTCGAGGACTCGACCTCCGTGCTGCTCGCCATCGGACAGGTCATGCGCCTGCTCGCCCTTGAAACCATGGACACCAAGCGTGCCGGGCTCATGCTCTACGGCCTCCAGATCGCCTCCACCGTTATCCAGCAGAGAGAGCAGGCCAAGCCCGAGGAATACGTTCGCTCCGTCCACGACGAAGCCGGCAACGATATCGACTTCTCTGAAGCCCTCATCCGCGAAACCCCCGCCCTCGCCCCCGAAACCACCGTCTGCGAACCCCCGCACGACTGCGCCCACTGCGAGCAGAAATCCACCTGCACCAGGGCCTCGCAACCAACGCAGGGTGCCTCAGGTCCCGCTTTTGAAACCTGGGAAACCATCGACTCCCGTCCACTCCCCCGCACGCTGAAGAAAATCGCCGCCGCTGCATCCATCCACCCTCAACATCGTCCAGTCTTGGGAACACAGAACAAACTCAATCCGCGGCGTCCTGTAAAAAGAGCACGCCTTCAACCCGCCCATACGCCCCGGAAACATTTGTCGCGGCGCCTTGTAACAACAGCACAGCTTCAACCGAGCCTTATGCCCCGTAAACATTCGTCGCGGCGCCTTGTAACAACGGCACGGCTTCAGCCGGGCCATACGCCATGCCAACCGAAGACGCGGGCTTTAGCCCCTGAGGGACAAGGCCACGACTTCTAGCCGTGCCGAAAAGAACCAAAATCGATTCCGGCACAGACTTGTTACTCCCTACTCTCACCCGAGTAATCCGGCGCCCGCACAATCCGCATTAGCTCGCCATGATCGAGCCAGTTCAGCTCACACGTCTCGCAATCATCAATGGTCACGTTTCCCGGACCGTTGTAGAAGTGCGTCTCCATCCGGTGGTGACAATGAGGACAGTTGATCTTGCGCTGTAGATCATGCACATCCGGCGTCGGCGCGATCAGTGTGCCCGGATCGCCCGCTCTCAGTTCCTCCACCAGGGCCATGAACACGCCCATGGGAATAAGCATGCCGCGGCACTTCGTGCAGTAGCGGATCCGTATCTTGGCAAGCGCCGCATGCATCAGCGGCAGCGCACAAATTGGGCACTCCTCATCGGATGCCACCAGCACGCTGACGCCATCATCGTCCTTCGAAGGGAAAAAGATGCTTTTGCAGTAGTCGCAGGTAAGGTGATCTTCATCCGAGTGAAGACGCATCGCAGCGCCACAGGAGGGACAATTCATTGTTCCCTTCCGCAAGACGGGCAATACTTCGCACCATCTGGAATCGGCTGCCCGCAATCCACGCAGAACCGCTTGCGTCCAGCATCGTCCTCATTCTCTGAGGCCTCCTTCATTGCCGCCATCATCGTCTGGCCCATTGCAAGTCCTGCGCCCAGCCCCACACCCATTCCGGCCGCGCCGCCCGAGTTTGCCGCCGCTGCTGAAAGCGCTTCGGCTGCCTGAAACTGCGTGAATTTGCCCAGATCACCGGCCATGCTGACTCCGATCCGCTGGTCCATTACCTTCTGCAATTCTTCGGGAAGCGAGATGTTCTCCACCACGAACGAAGCAAGCTCAAGTCCCAGCGAAGCGAAGTTTGGCTTCATCTCTTCTTCGATCTTTTTGCCCAGCGCTGCCTGGTTCGCTGCCATATCCAGGAACGAAATCTTGCTCGAAGCAAAGATGTCCGTCATACGCGCGACGATGGTATTGCGCAATTGCCCGTCAAGATCGCCCACATAAAACGTTGGCCGAGTGCCGCTCACCTGCGTGAAAAAAGTGCGCGGATCAGAAATACGGTACGAAAAGATTCCATAACCGCGCAGCCGCACCGCGCCGAACTCATCATCTCGAATCGTGATCGGAGTCGCCGTTCCCCACTTCTGATCGATCTGCAGATGCGTCGAGAAGAAGTACACATCCGACTTGAAAGGTGACTCAAATTCCTTGTCCCAGTTCATCAGGTCGGTGAGAACCGGCAGGTTGCGCGTATTCAGAGTGTGCAGACCAGGACCAAATACATCCGCGATCTTGCCCTCATTCACGAACGCAGCCATCTGCGACTCGCGCACAGTCAGCTGTGCACCAGTCTGAATCTCCATGTCCTGCATGGGATAGCGATAAGCCAGAATGCCTTCTTCCGGCTCGTTCCACTGAATGATGTCAATAAACTGCTTGGCAACAAACTGCTTGAGAGTCACGTGGTCCTCCCACGGTGCTGAAATGGGTCACGGTTCTTGCGACCAACTCTAGCATGCAGTTTGCAGATATTTCGAGAAAAAACGGGCAGGCAATGGTTACCTGCCGAAACCTATAACTGTCTGCAATTTCTATACATTGCACTATAGCAGCTTGCGATCAGTTCGGGCTTCCCGTGCTTTCCGTAGCCTCAAACTGGCATTCGGAACACTGGCAATGACGACGCAGATAATCCCACGAATAAATCCCGCCCGAATGTCCATCCTGCCAGTTGAACTGGATCGCGTATCGACCAACTCCGTGTGCGCTAGCCGGTTTTGCTGGCGGAGTGAACATCGGCAGCAATGTCGCAGCCTTCGGCTTCGGCTGTCCCGCTTTGCGCCCTTGCGCTTTGCGCTCATCAATACACGTCGCGCACGGACAAGCATCGCGCAGCCACACAAAGCCCCACCTGCTTTTGTGTCCATCCTGCCAGTCGATCTCGAGGCCTGTTCCTTCGGTGATCTTTACTCGAACCTTGTCAGGCGTGACAGCGATCCTGGAAAGCGGTCTGTCTTCAAGACTCTCGTGGGCTTGCTCTTCCTTGCTGACGAAGCGAATTCCTTCGTGACTCATACTTCTATTTTAGTTCCAGAGCCAAGTTGAGCCGTTTCGCTGCCCTCTGAATCCAGCAATCCTGTCGGAAACCCGTCAATGCTGACCACATTCTTCTGCCGCCAATATTCCTCAAGTCCCGATTCGCCCTTTGACAATGCCCAGCGTTGCAGCGTATCTCGCTCGCGGACATACTCGAACAGCGGAACACCATATCCGCACGAAGTCTGCACGCGATCCACATCGAGCACCATCATCTGCCTTGCGCCCGCAGGCTCAACCCCATCGAAGGCCGAATGCAGCAGCTCGGAGTATTCTGCGCTTCTCCTCGGCAAAACCGTTGCCTTTCCGTACAGACGGAGAATCATCGGCGCGCCCTCAAATGCGCAGAACATCATTGTCAATCGGCCGTTTGCGCGCACATGAGCCGCTGTCTCATTCCCGCTTCCCGTCTGGTCGAGATACGCAACCCTCGATTCGTTGAGCATTCGCAGCGACATCGCGTCTTTCGGCGATACATTCACGCGCCCATCAGCCGCTGCAGATGCAGTGAAGAATATCCTCTGCTTCCGAATGAATTCACCGAGTCTCTCGTCAATCGAACCAAATGCCTTCGCCACAAATGCTCCTGACGCTGAAATGCCTTTCACCCTTACGGGTTCGTCCAGAAGAACCAAGCTGCCATTCCAAGTCCGATGACCACAACCGTTCCCCGAAGCATCGCCTGAGGAATCCGACGCGCCAGGGTCGCGGACGTGTATCCGCCGATCGCGCAGGTCACCATCGCAACCAGGCAATAACGCCAGACAACCTGCCCGTTGACGACGAACAGCACAAACGCAATGCCATTCGCCATCGTGGTCGATACCACCTTCAGCGCGTTGATCTCGTTCAGATCCTGATAGCCGAACAACGACAGTAGTGTGATCAGGAGGAAGCCCGCTCCAGCTCCGAAATACCCTATATAGAAGCAGACAGCAACCGTTCCCGCAAAAACAGGGACCATTCTCGGCTTGTGGACTCCTCCTGGCGCGTGACTGCGGACGAACTTGAGGCGCTCAAGCCACCTCGAAACCGGTCCGCTCAGAGCAAAGATGATGGCCGCAATCAGCAGCAGCCACGGAACCAGATGCAGAAACGTCATCTGCGGCGTGTGCAGCAGCACGATCGCTCCGACCGTTCCGCCAATCAGGCCTGCGATCGCCATTGGGACCGCAACCCGGAGATTCCTGCGGACGTCCTCGCGATATGCCGCGACTGACGTCAGTTGTCCTGGCCAGAGCGCAACCGTGTTCGTCGCGTTCGCCTGCACGGGCATAACCTTCATGCCCAGAATCGCCGGAAACAGGAGGAACGATCCTCCGCCTGCGACCGCGTTCAGCAGCCCGCCGATGAACGCTGCAACAGTTAGCCACAGCCAGCGCAGATTGATGTAAGCGGGAACTTCCGCAGCCACGATCATCTTCCCTGATTCTATTGGCCCGTTCCTCGGCCCCTTTGCCGCCGGAATCTCCTCAGAGCCGTTTGCAGGCAAATAGCCCCTACTTCGGCAGAATGGAATCACAGCCAGATCAGCTCCAAGGTTTGGCTTGTACAGAGGCCACAGAGAGCAACCTCACGGCCCGCAGCATCTGGAAGCCTGACGCCGGTCGGCTCTCCGCTGACGCACCCATGGACCCACGCGGTCAGCTTCTAGAAAGCCAGACGGCCTTTCCCGTCGGCCACTCATCCATCACAGAGGAAGGGTGATGCTTCTGGGGAGGAGAATCGGCGAAAAATGAGGTGAGCCTACCGTGTCCTTGCGCTCTCCTCCCGTTACAAACCCTAGAAAACACTCAATGAAATGGAAATTTCTAATATGTGAGTGCATTTTGCTCATATTTTATGCATCTATTGTGCTATAGTGGCATCAGATTGAGTGGAGCGGTTGGGCAGACGCCCAAACCCACGATCACCGAATCAGTTGGAGGAACACAGAATCATGGCAATCACTCGTTGGGATCCTTTCCGTGAAGTCGTTGCTCTTCAGAACCGCATGAACTCGCTGTTCCGCGAGATGAATGAGAACGAGAACCCCCTTACGACTGCCAGCTTTGTGCCGGCTGTCGACATCTACGAAGACCCCAAAAAGGTGGTCTTGAAGCTCGAAATTCCCGGCATGGAAGAGAAGGACTTGGACATCCGCGTCGAGAACAACACCCTGACCGTGAAGGGCGAGCGCAAATTCGAGAAGGACGAGAAGGAAGAGAATTTCCATCGCATCGAGCGCCGCTACGGCACCTTCTACCGTTCGTTCACGCTGCCGTCGACAGTGGACACCGAGAACGTCAATGCCAGCTACACCAATGGCATTCTCAAGCTGGAGTTGAACAAGAAGCCAGAAGCGCAGCCGAAGCAGATCAAGGTCAACTTCGGTAGCCAGTCCAAGTTCGAGAACAAGAAAGAAGAACAGGAATTGGTGGGAGCAAGGTAAGAAGCTGCAGCTGTTCGCTTCTAGCCCATAGCTTTTTATTACAGGCGCCGGGTAACTGCCCGGCGCTGGTTTTTGTGCAACATCTAATGCAGAAAACTAATCACTTCATCGGAATATGCTGCAAGCATCGCTCGCCAGGACCGACAAGAGCTAGAAGCTGGCAGCCAGGAGCTTAAGGACAATGGCTATTCGTTGGGAAAAACTGACAGTGAAATCGCAGGAGGCAATGCAGCAGGCGCAGGGACGCGCCGCGGAGTATGGCAACCCCGAAATCCAACCCGTTCACTTGCTGCTCGCTCTCATTGCGGATCGCGAAGGCGTGATCCCCGCGGTGCTGGAAAAGATCGGTGTTCCCACCGAACGGCTCGAAAGCAGCCTTCATCAGATCGAGGAAAAACTGCCCCGCGTTCAAGGCGGCTCCGCCCAGCGAGGGCCCAGCAACACACTCACCAAAGCCCTCGATCAGGCGTTTAAGGAAGCCGCAAACTTCCGGGACGAGTACATCTCCACCGAGCACCTTCTGCTGGGTATCGCCCATCAGAAGGGCGACGCTGCCCGTGACGCTCTCGTCGCCGTCGGCGCTGCGCATGAAGCGATCCTCCAGGCCCTCACCGCCGTCCGCGGGTCGCAGCGCGTGACCGACCAGAACCCCGAAGGCAAATTCCAGGCGCTCGAAAAATACGCCAAAGACCTCACGGACCTTGCGCGCCGGGGCAAGCTAGACCCCGTCATCGGCCGCGACGAAGAGATCCGTCGCGTAGTCCAGGTGCTCAGTCGCCGCACCAAGAACAACCCTGTGCTCATCGGCGAACCCGGCGTGGGCAAAACCGCCATCGTCGAAGGCCTCGCCCGTCGTATCGTCTCCGGCGACGTTCCCGATGGCTTGCGCAACAAGCGCGTTATCTCCCTTGACCTCGGCTCCATGCTTGCCGGTGCGAAATATCGCGGCGAATTCGAAGACCGTCTCAAAGCGGTCCTCAAAGAGATCGAAGAATCCAACGGTCAGATCGTGCTGTTCATCGATGAGTTGCATACCCTGGTCGGCGCCGGCGCCGCGGAAGGCGCTATTGATGCAAGCAACATGCTGAAACCGGCCCTTGCGCGCGGCGAGTTGCGGGCCATCGGCGCAACAACGCTTAATGAGTACCGTAAATACATCGAAAGAGACGCAGCACTCGAGCGGCGTTTCCAAATTGTCTACGTTGGAGAGCCGAACGTTGAAGATACGATCGCTATTCTCCGCGGCCTGAAAGATCGCTACGAATCGCACCACAAGGTTCGCATTAAGGACTCGGCCATCGTTTCTGCTGCTACCTTATCGCACCGGTACATCAGTGACCGCTTCCTGCCCGATAAGGCGATCGATCTTGTCGACGAAGCCGCAGCTTCGCTCGCCATCCAGATCGGCTCCGTTCCCACGGAGATAGACCAGCTCGAGCGTCAGGCAACATCCCTGGAAATCGAACGCGCCGCGCTCAAGCGCGAGACCGACCAGAACAGCAAACAGCGGCGGGAGGAAGTCGAGCGCGAACTCGCCACCATCAAAGAGCAGTCTACCGCTCTGCGCGCCCGCTGGACGAAAGAACGCGATGCCATCACCCGCATCAGCGAGCTTAAGCAGAAGATCGAGGCTCTGCGCTTCGAAGCCGAAGAGAATACCCGCAAGGGTCAGCTGGATCGCGCCGCTCAGATCCAGTACGGCGAACTGCCCAAGGCGGAAGCCGAACTGCGCGAGCTGAATGCCATCCAGGACGGATCAGCCGGCAGCACGCGCATGCTGAAGGAAGAAGTGGACGAAGAAGATATCGCCAAAATCGTCAGCAAGTGGACCGGAATCCCTGTGACGAAGATGCTCGAAGGCGAAGTGAAGAAGCTCGTTCGCATGGAAGATCGCCTGCGCGAACGGGTTGTCGGCCAGGACGCCGCACTCAGTGTGGTTGCGAATGCAATCCGCCGTTCTCGCGCCGGGCTCAGCGATCCCAAACGTCCGATCGGATCCTTCATCTTCCTCGGACCAACCGGCGTTGGGAAAACCGAAACCGCGCGTGCTCTGGCTGAGTTTCTCTTCGACGACGAACAATCGATTGTTCGTATCGATATGAGTGAGTACATGGAGAAGCACGCGGTGGCGCGGCTCATTGGCGCACCTCCGGGATACGTTGGATACGACGAAGGAGGCCAGCTGACGGAAGCCGTTCGTCGGCGCCCCTACGCCGTGATCCTCTTTGATGAAATCGAGAAGGCGCACCCGGACGTCTTCAACGTACTGCTGCAGATCATGGATGACGGCCGTCTGACGGACTCCAAGGGCCGCACCGTGGACTTCAAGAACACAGTGCTGATCATGACGTCGAACCTTGGTGCGGCGTTTTTGTCAACGGAGTCGCTCAAAACAGAGCACGATTTCGACATGGCGCGCGAGAGTGTAATGCGTGTGCTGCGCGAGCACTTCCGGCCGGAGTTTCTGAATCGCGTGGACGACATGGTCATCTTCCGTCCGCTGGGCCACGCACAGCTCGAGGCCATTCTCGAACTGCGGCTCAACGAGATCCGGAAGCTGCTCGAAGACAGGCAGATCTCGATCGAGCTCACGCCGGCAGCGAAGGAACTGGTGCTTGCTTCGGGTTCGGATGTTGCTTATGGGGCACGCCCCTTGAAGCGCGCATTGCAGAGGATGGTGCAGGATCCGCTGGCCATGAAGATTCTCGATGGCGAGATATTGCATGGTGCGCACGTGCGGATCGATGCCGACCGGAACTCCTCTCAACTGCGATTCGAGCCAATGGGTCGCGAAGCAATGGCGTAACAAACGACGGAATCCACTCAATCCGGCCTCGGAGTCCTCTCCGGGGCCGCTTCTTTCGGGCAGCATAGAGGGCTGTGATCCGTGCACGTGGCAAGGTCGCTCCGTGCAGGTAGACTGAGCAGTTCAAGTTCTCAATTGTGGAGTAGATTTGTGGCACGGCCGGGTCATGTTCGCGCGATAGCGCCGTTGCATTTGGGATGTTCGACCGTAACGATCTTACTGCTCTTGGGCCTGCTCCCCTGTGCCGCGGCCGATCCCGGTCCGTTAAAAATTCCGAAAGTGCATCGGGCCCCCAAACTCTCCGATTTTCTGAACGGCACGCCGCGAGAAGCCGAAACCGTAGTCACTACCTTCTGGCAGTTCGATCCGCACGACGGCGAACCCATCAGCCAGCCGACCACGGCTTATCTCTCCTACGATAGCGAGAACCTCTACGTGGGCTGGATTTGCAAGGACGATCCTGCCAAGATTCACGCCCGCGTAGCACCCCGAAAGCAGATCGATCTGGATGACCGAGTGACTATCAACATCGATACGTTTCAGGACCACAAGCACGCCTATTGGTTCGATGTGAACCCGTACGGAATCCAGTATGACGGGCGGACGACGGATGGAATCGGCGACGATCCGACATGGGAGGGTTTGTGGTACTCCGAAGGACGGGTGACCGACTTTGGCTATGTCGTCCTCGAGGCCATTCCGTTCCGCACATTGCGGTTCCCGGCGGGTTCAAAGCAGGTCTGGAACATTTGCCTCGCACGCGCGATCCAGCGCAACAACGAGTTCTCGATGTGGCCGTTTATCTCGCACAAGAAACTGCCACAATTTGTAGGACAATTCGCGCCGATGGAGATCAACGAAGACATCTCGCCAGGGCGCAACGTTCAGTTCATTCCGTATGCGATGTACTCGCACGACAGTTACCTCGATCCTGCAGCCGGGCCGCAAAAAGAGATCGAAAAGCAATTGGGCCTCGATGCCAAATTCGTCATCCACGATGCGCTCACCTTGGATGCAGCTCTCAATCCTGATTTCAGCGAGATCGGAACAGACGATCCGAAGGTGCAGGTCAATCAGCGCTTCGAAGTCGTCTTCCCAGAGCGCCGCCCGTTCTTCCTGGAGAATGCCTCCATCTTCGTCATGCCGGAGCAGCTCTTCTTTTCCCGACGAATTGTGAATCCGCAGTATGGCGCAAAGCTCACCGGATCTCTGGGCCGTTGGAGCCTGGGCGCATTGGCGAGCGACGATCGGGCTCCAGGAGAGGTGCTGGCACCAGGGCAGGTTGGCCACGGTGACCGCGCAATGGATGGAGTGTTCCGCATTGAACGGGAGTTCGGGCACCAGTCGCACGTCGGACTTTTCCTGGGCGGCACGAGATTCAATGGCGCCTCAAACGAGGTTGGTTCCATTGATCTGCGCTACGTAACGAAGGACAACTGGACGCTTGCCGGTCAGGCAACAACGACGGAGAGTGACAGCGCTGGCGAACATTCATCAGGACCTGGCTACTACTTCCGGGTGCGAAAAGCGGATAACCACGTATCGTTCTCGAACACCTATACCGACCGTAGCGCCGCGATGAATTCGAGTCTCGGCTATATCGATCGAACGGATATACGCCGCTGGGAGACATATGCGAGCTATCTATGGAAGCCGCCAGCAGGTCACTCCGTGATGTCGTATGGTCCTAACTTCGACGGCACCATCATCTACGATCACCAGGGGACGCTGCAGAACTGGTGGATGGATCCCGGATTTACTGTGGGTCTGGCACGGCTCACGTGGCTCTCATTTCTATACGACCAGTCATACGAGTTGTATAAGGGGCAAGAGTTCAGAACACACGGAGTGGCTATTTCCGCCATGACCTCCTGGTTCAAGTGGCTCGATCTGAGCACGACCGTGTCCCACGGCGCACAGCCGAATTATTACCCACCTGAGGGCATGAGTCCGTTCCTTGGTGCCGGCACCACAGTCTCAACGACGCTGACATTGCATCCGCAATCGCATCTTCGGCTCGACGAGATCTACTACTACACGCGCCTCTCCACGTCGGCAGAATCTGTCATGCTGGATTCGCTGCCGCGAGGCGTCATTTTCACGAATCACCTGATTCGATCGAAGATCAATTACCAGTTCACGCGCGACTATTCTTTCAACGCAATTCTTGATTACAAATCGCTCCTTCCTAACAACGCGCTCGTCTCAAGCACGTATGCGAAGCAGGCTGATGCGACATTGCTATTTACCTATCTGCCACATCCGGGAACCGCGTTCTACGCGGGCTATGCGAATACGTTTCAGAACGTCGATTTCAACACCGCGAGTGCACCGAACTTCGCCTCAACTGCGCTTCCGGGAACCTCGACGGACCGCCAGATTTTTGTGAAGTTCAACTACCTGTTGAGGTTCTGAGGCCACAAACACGAAAGGCCGCGGAATCCTTCTCCACAGCCTTCGCATACCGCTCAACCTACAAGGCTATTTGCCCAGTGCAGTCTCCACAGCAGCCTGAACCTCGGGGGAATCGGGAGTTACTGCCGGCTCGAAGCGAGCGACTGGATTGCCATTTCGATCGAACAGGAACTTCGTGAAGTTCCACTTGATGTCGCCGCCGAACTTCGGATCCGAGGACTTGTCCGTCAGGTAGCGATAAAGCGGGGACTTGTCTTCGCCGAGCACCGATACCTTAGACATCAACGGAAAACTAACGTTGTACTTGCGGGAGCAAAAAGTCTTGATCTCTTCGTTTGTTCCCGGTTCCTGCTGCGCGAAGTTATTCGCGGGCACTCCGACGATCACGAAACCGCGATCCTTGTATTTCTCGTAAAGCGATTCGAGACCGGCATACTGCGGCGTGAAGCCGCACTTACTGGCGACATTGACCAGCAGAACGACCTTGCCCTTGTAGCTCTTGAGGCTGACAGGCTGGCCGTCAATGGAGTTCATTGTGAAGTCGTAGATGCTCTTGGCATCCGCAGCAATCAAAAAGCTCGCCGCGAGAAGTAGCGCCAGAGAAAGGATGGTTTTGCGCAAGAAGATCCTCCTCAAAATCGGGGATGGAAGGATCATACGCTGTGCAGCGGGATCAATTGTCAAGAAATCGTCAACGCATAGGTCTGAGCAAAGCGCGGCGGGATCGTTCTCGTCGATCCCACCTGAGAATGGGCTCAGATCAAACGTCTACTTCTTCGCCTTTTCGAAGCGCTTGTTTACTTCTGCCCAGTTCACGACGTTCCACCAGGCAGCGAGGTAGTCCGGCCGCTTATTTTGATACTTCAAATAATACGCATGCTCCCAGACGTCGTTGCCAAGGACCGGGTAGAGTCCCTGGCTCAGCGGAGAATCCTGATTGGCGGTGGTGATGACCTTCAGCTTCGCGCCTTGGATCACAAGCCAGCCCCATCCTGAGCCGAACTGCTTCGCAGTGGTCTCATTGAAGGTTTTCTTGAATGCTTCGAAATCGCCAAAGTCCTTCTTGATCTGATCAGCAATGGCACCGCTAGGATTGCCGCCCACCCCAGAGGTATTCGCCGGGCCCATAATATTCCAGAACATCGTGTGGTTGGAGTGTCCGCCGCCATTGTTTCGCAGGGCGGTGCGGATATCTTCGGGCACTGCATTCAAATCGCTAATGAGATCATCCACAGATTTCGCGGCCAGGTTGGGATGATTGGCCAGCGCGGCATTCACGTTGTTGATGTAGGCCTGATGGTGCTTGTCATGATGCAGATGCATGGTCTCGGCATCGATGAAAGGCTCGAGCGCGGCGTAGTCATATGGAAGCGGTGCAAGTTCATATGCCATCGGGGAATCTCCTCATTTGGGATTGTAATGGTTCATTGGAAGGCCGAACGGACGGTGTGTGCAGCGTAAACGGCGGGATTGACCACATGCAAAGGGCGGCAGATGCAACTACCAATTGCCATTCTTTCGCGGAACCCTGTCATTAGATGGATGCCGAAGCATCACGACAGGGTTCGAAGACTTCAAGGGAAAATGGTAACTTTGGGGCTGCCGGAACATCCTTAGCTTGTCGGTATCTCAAAGCCTTGACTTCCCCAACTCGAGCAAATGGCGTGAACACATGAACGATCAACCCCTGTACCGCTGGCTCGACCAGCACGGAGAGGCATTTGGCGCGCCTGGTCTCCAGGCACGCTGGACCTCGAGCGTCAAAGACGCGATTGGCACAGCCTACTCGGCCTCGAGCCGGGTCTGGTTTACGTGTTCGCACGGTATTCTCAACGAGATCTACCACCCAACCATCGATAGCGCTCAGGTGCGCGACATGGAGTTTCTGGTCACAGATGGCCAGACATTCGTTCACGAGGAGAAGCGTGATCTTCTGACCACATTTGAGTACATCCATCCCGAGACGCTTGGAATTCGTTACATCAACACTGACCCGAACAGCCGCTACACCCTGACAAAGGAGATCATCTGCGATCCGCACCACAGCGTCATTCTTCAGCGAGTGCGTCTCGAAGGTCACGATGACCTTATCCCACGCCTGAAGGTGTACGCGCTGCTTGCGCCACATCTCGATGGCGGTGGAAGCGGCAATACCGGCCGCGCCATCGACATCGCCGGGCACAAGCTGCTTTTGGCCTTCAAAAACCAGTGGTCCATGGCAATGGGAGCGAGTTGCGGCTTCTCGCGCGTTAGCTGTGGATTTGTCGGCGCAAGCGACGGTTGGCGCGACCTGATGGACAAGTACACGATGGATTGGGAATTCGGGTCGGCTACGAATGGCAATATCGCACTCTTTGGCGAGCTAAACCTCGGTGCCGCCGGAACAGATGGAGCACGGGAGTTCATGCTGGCCATCGGGCTCGGTGAGGGGAATCACACTGCATTGCAAAAGACGGTGAGCGCGCTCGCCACCTCGTTCGACGAGCATCGGGAGCGGTTTGTCGGGCAGTGGCATCGTGTAGCAAATCCTGAGTGGCTTGCAGCGAAATCCCGCGACGGCGGCAAGCTGATGCGCGCCAGCCATAACGTGCTGCTGGCGCACGAGGACAAGACGTTTTCCGGCGCGTTTGTGGCGTCGGCTTCGATCCCCTGGGGACAGGCGCATGGCGATGACGATCTCGGCGGTTATCACCTGGTCTGGACGCGGGACATGGTGCAGACTGCGAGCGCGCTGCTCGCGTGCGGGCGGGTCGAGACAGCCCGGCGCGCCTTAGTATATCTCGCGTGTACCCAGAAGCCGGATGGGGGTTTTGCTCAAAATTTCTGGGTGGATGGTCGGCCCTACTGGTCAGGCGTGCAGTTGGATGAAGTTGCGTTTCCAATCATCCTGGCATGGCGATTGTGGAAGGCGGATGCGCTCGCTGTAATCAATATCTTCACTTTCGTGGAACGCGCCGCCGCATTCCTTGTGCAGCATGCGCCCATTACCCACCAGGAACGCTGGGAGGAAAATGCCGGATACTCGCCTTCTACGCTGGCCGCAGTTATCGGCGGATTGATTTGCGCGGCAGATATGGCGCGTGCGCACGACGCCTCAGAGATGGCGACCTTCCTTGAGGAGTTCGCCGACTGGATCGAACGACACCTCGAAGACTGGACAGTCACCAACAATGGAATCCTACATCCGGAGATCAAGCGGCACTACATGCGGATTCGGCCGCCAGAGAAGCGTGAAGCTTATGCGTGCGAGAGCTGCGGGACTGAGATCATTCACATCAACAATCGCGCACCTGGGGAACGAACGGAGTTCGAAGCGCGCGAGATTATCGATGCTGGATTTCTGGAACTTGTCCGTTACGGCGTTCGCAGAGCCGACGATCCGTTGATTGTTGATTCGCTCAGGGTCGTGGATGCGGTGCTCAAGACCGACCTGCCTCAAGGTCCGGGATGGCATCGCTACAACTATGACGGTTATGGTCAGAGACCAGATGGTGGACCTTTTCAGGGCTGGGGCAAAGGCCGCGTCTGGCCGCTTTTCACAGGAGAGCGCGCCCACTACGAACTCGCGGCAGGACGAGATCCTTCAGCTTTGATCGCGACCTACGAAGGTTTTGCTACTCCAGGCCAGATGATGCCGGAACAGGTCTGGGACGAAGCGAACCGGCCCCACCTGGGCTTGGTGATGGGGATGCCGGCAGGATCGGCGGTTCCACTGGTGTGGGCTCACGCGGAATATCTGAAACTTCTTCGATCAGCAACAGACGGAAAGGTGTTTGACCGCATCGATTGTGTTTACGATCGCTACTGCGAGCCGACGGGCAGAGAGAAGGTACGTGCAGACCTGGAGTTTTTCACCCGACGTCGACCTATCCAGAAGATCTACGCCGGAGAGACCTTGCGCATAGTCGAGGATGCACAATTCGAGGTGGTTTGGACAACCGACAATTGGCAGACCATGCAATCCACCGCGAGCAGGAGTTTGGGCAATGCAGGCTACTGTGCGGACCTTCCCACCGCATCTCACCCCGAGAGCAGTGGTCTATCATGGACTCTTCACTGGCCGGAGCAGAATCGCTGGCTCGGTTACAACGTAGAGATAGGGATTGAGAATCGGAAATAGCACATTTTCCGCAGCATTTATGGAAAGGAACTGAAACAGGTCTTATGGCAACACTCGCGGATCTCTCACTCGACCAGCTTTCAATTGATACTCTCCGTCTTCTTGCCGTGGATGAGGTTGAAAAAGCAAAAAGCGGCCATCCTGGGGCGCCGCTGGGCTGCGCGCCAATTGCATACTTGTTGTTTCACAAGATTATGAAGCACAATCCGGCTCACTTTAAATGGCCGGATCGCGACCGGTTTGTCCTCTCAAACGGACACGCTTCCGCGCTTCTCTATGCGACGCTGCACCTCTCTGGATACAAGGTCACACTTGATGATCTGAAGTCATTTCGCCAGTGGCACTCAAAGACTCCTGGACATCCGGAGTCGGGCGAGACCGAGGGCGTCGAGGTCACCACAGGCCCGCTCGGACAGGGCTTTGGCATGGCAGTAGGAATGGCCATCGCGGAAAAACATATGGCTGCGGTTTACAACAAGGCCGGTCACGAAATCGTGAATCATCACACGTTCGTGCTTTGCGGCGACGGCGACCTGATGGAAGGCATTTCGCACGAGGCCGGATCGCTTGCCGGAACTCTCGGGCTCGGCAAGTTGATTGTGCTGTACGATGACAACCTGATTTCGCTCGACGGTCCGACGGAATGGAGCTACACCGAGGACGTATTGAAGCGCTTCGAGGCGTATCACTGGCATACACAACGCGTGAGCGATGGCAACGATCTGAATGCAATCGAAGCGGCGATTGAGGCGGCAAAAGCTGAAACCGGTAAACCTTCGCTGATCGCAGTTCGCACCGTGATCGGCTTCGGAAGCCCAAAGGCCGGAACAAACAAAGTGCACGGCGAGGCGCTCGGCGCTGCCGATGCCGCTGCGACCAAGAAGTACTTCGGCTTCCCTGAAGACCAGAGCTTCTATGTACCGGATGATGCGCTGAAGAACTGGCGTCAGGCAGTGGATCGGGGACAGCAGCTTGAAGGCGAATGGAAGAAGCGCTTCGACGTTTACGCGGCGCAATATCCCGAGCTGGCGGAGCAGTTCCAGCGCGCAGTAAAAAACCAGCGCAAGGCTGGATGGGAGAAGGCACTTCCAACTTTTCCAGCGGGCAAGCCGGTAGCGACTCGCAATGCGGGAAATACGGTGATGAATGCTATTGCCGATGCTGTTCCGGAGTTGTTTGGCGGCGCCGCTGATCTAACTTCGTCCACGAAGACAATCTTCAAAAACAGCCCCCACTTTGCTGCAGATCCAGCAGGGCGCAACGTGTTCTTCGGTGTGCGCGAGTTCGGCATGTGTGCAGCGGTCAACGGCATGGCTGCGCATGAAGGGCTGGTTCCGTACGGTTCCACATTCTTTACCTTCTCCGATTACTGCAAGCCTGCTATCAGGCTGGCCGCGCTGGCTCGCGCGCATTCACTGTTCATCTTCACGCATGATTCGATCGGACTGGGCGAGGATGGTCCGACGCATCAGCCGATCGAGCACCTGATGATGCTGCGCGCCGAGCCGGATCTCACCGATTATCGTCCGGCCGATGCGAATGAGACGGCAGGGTGCTGGCGCTTGGCTCTTGAACGCAATGGGCCTTGCTTCTTTGCACTGAGCAGGCAGGATCTGCCTGTTATCGATGCGACTAAGCATGACGTGTATGCAAACGTCAGCAAAGGTGCATACATCCTGGAGGACGCCGCGAATCCTCAGGTGATCCTTATCGGAACCGGATCGGAGGTCTGGCCCTGTGTCGATGCGAAGAAGCTTCTTGAGGGCGAAGGAATCAGGGCTCGCGTCGTCAGCATGCCGAGTTGGGAGATCTACGACGAGCAATCGGCAGAGTACAAGCAGAGCGTGCTTCCTGACGGTGTTCCGAAGCTGGCGGTTGAAGCTGGTTCGCCTCTCGGCTGGTGGAAGTATGTGGGCACGGAAGGTGGAGTTGTCGGGCTTGATCGATTTGGAGCTTCAGCTCCGGGCCCGACCGTACTAGAGAAGCTCGGATTTTCAGGACCGAATGTGGCTGCCCGCGCGAAGGAGTTGCTCAAAAAGTAGCGCAACAGAAAGGGATTCGACGTGAAGTTAGTCATCGCATCCGATCATGCGGGCTTTGCTCTTAAGGAGGAAGTCCGCGCTTATCTGACGAAGGCCGGTCACGAGATCGTTGACCTCGGGGCTTTCCGGTGTGAACCACAGGACGATTATCCAGATTTCGCCGAGCGTGTTGGTGAAGCAATCAAGGCCGGCGAGGCTCCACGCGGGATTTTGATTTGCGGGTCGGGGGTTGGCGTCAGCATCGCCGCCAACAAGATTCCTGGAATTCGCGCTGCCATGTGCCACGATACGTATTCCGCACATCAGGGTGTCGAACACGATGACATGAACGTGCTGGTATTGGGCGCACGCATCATTGGTTCGGCGTTGGCTTACGAGCTTGCAGATACGTTCCTAAAAGCGAAGTTTATCTTCGATCAGGAACGGTTTACTCGGCGATTCAAGAAAGTTCTTGCGATTGAGGCCAAGTATCAGCGAGGGGCCGCTCAAACCAACTCGCCGGTGTAGCACAGCCGGCAACACTTGCGCCGCGCCTGACTCTGTAACGTGCATTTATGAGAGTCCGACAAGATTGAGACGCCGATGTTCCCCTTCGACGTAATCCTCTTCGATATCGGTGGTGTCCTCCTGACCAACGGCTGGGACCACGACGAGCGCTCCGTTGTAATCGAGCAATTCAACCTCGATGGCGACGCACTTGAATCGCGACATGCCAAGGCATCCGAAGCGTGGGAGCGGGGTGAGCTTACGGTTGATGAATACCTCGACGCGATAGTTTTTTACGAGACGCGGCCGTTTTCGCGAGACGAGTTCTTTGCCGCTATTTGCGCGCAGTCGAAGAAGCTGCCAAACGGTGCGCTGTGCATCCTGAAGGAGTTGGCGGCATCAGATAGATGCAGGATTGGCGCGTTGAACAATGAGGCGCGCGAGACACATGAATTCCGAGTGCAGAGATTCGACCTTCACAATTTCTTCAAGTACACATTCACTTCGTGTTATATGGGAATCCGCAAACCGGATCCAAGAATTTACCTGAGGGCTTTGGGCATCGTTGGCGATAAGCCAGAGCGCTCGCTGTTTATCGACGACCGGCTCGAGAACGTCGCCGCGGCGGCGGCAGTGGGAATGAAAGCAATTCGTTTCACCAGTGAAGCTGAGCTGCGCAACCAACTGGGCGCGCTGGAAGTGCTGTAGATAGTCGGAACGTGAAAGCGCCCGGTTCTTCGGGTGGAAGGACCGGGCGAATTTTGAAAAAGATGCGACACAGACGGCTAAACGTTGTAGGTGGTCGAGGATACGCGGCCGCCATGTCCCGTCCAGTTCGTGTGGAAGAACTGCCCGCGAGGTTTGTCGACGCGTTCATACGTGTGTGCGCCGAAGTAGTCGCGTTGCGCTTGAAGCAGATTAGCAGGAAGGCGTCCTGCACGATAGCCGTCATAAAAGGCAAGCGCAGTGGAAAAGGCGGGTGTCGGCACTCCGATGGCGATCGCGCTGGCAAGAGCCCTTCGCCACCCGTCCTGATACTGGTTCAGAGCACCGGAGAAGAAGTTATCAAGCAGGAGATTGCTGAGGCTGGCGTTGGTGTCAAAGGCGTCTTTGATTTTACCGAGGAATCGGCTGCGGATAATGCATCCTCCGCGCCACATCAGCGCGATACCTCCCATGTTGAGGTTCCAGCCGTTCTCATTCGCCGTTGCGCGGAGCAGCATATATCCCTGCGCGTAGGAAATAATTTTCGAGCAGTAGAGAGCTCGGCGCACATCTTCAATGAAAGCAGCCCGATCGCCTGCGAACGGCTTCGCGTCGGGCCCTTTCAGAACGTTGGAAGCGGCAATCCGCTCATCCTTCAAGGCCGAGAGGCAGCGGCTGAACACAGACTCGCCGATGAGCGTGACTGGCTGGCCGAGGTCGAGCGCACTGATTACGGTCCACTTGCCGGTTCCTTTCTGGCCGGCGGTGTCGAGGATCTTGTCGACCAGCGGTGTTCCGTCCTCATCCCTGGAGGCAAAGATGTGGCTGGAGATTTCGATCAAGTAGCTGTCGAGTTCGCCTTTATTCCAGTCGGCAAAGACGGTATGGAGTTCGTCAGCGGTGAGGCCCAGACCGCGATGGAGCAGATCATATGCCTCGCAAATCAACTGCATGTCGCCGTATTCGATTCCGTTGTGGACCATTTTGACGTAGTGCCCAGCACCGTCCTCGCCGACCCAGTCGCAGCAGGGCGTGCCGTCTTCGACTTTGGCGGCGATGGACTGGAAGATCTCTCTGACGTGGGGCCATGCCGCGGGATTACCACCGGGCATGATCGAAGGACCGCGGCGCGCGCCTTCTTCGCCTCCGGAGACGCCTGTGCCGACGAAGAGAATGCCTTTAGCGGCGAGATCGCGGGTCCGCCTAGTGGAGTCAGTGAACAGCGAATTGCCACCGTCGATGATGATGTCTCCGGCTTCGAGGTGAGGCAGAATCGTGGCGATCGTCTCGTCGACCGATGTGCCGGCTTTGACCATGAGCATGATGCGTCGAGGTCGTTTGAGAAGAGCGGCCAGTTCGGCGACGCTGTGCGCGCCGACGACGTTCGTCCCTTTGGCTTCATCGGCAATGAAGTCATCTACCTTCGACACCGTCCGGTTGAACACGGCCACCTTGAAGCCATGGTCGTTCATGTTGAGTACAAGGTTCTGTCCCATGACAGCGAGGCCGATGAGGCCGATGTCGCACGATGGTTCCGGCATGAAAGCTCTCCGATATGTAATGTGGCTCGACTGAATTTCGACCCAATTATAGCGTTGAGCGATGAAAGATCGTGCAAGGCCGAGCGGAGATCTTCGGCAGATTGCATGATGAGCGTCGTGCGTCTCGATGAGACAGGCATTCCCCAGAACTTCCCGTGCGGTGCGGAATCGAATTCTAAAAGGCAAAGTGAGGTCGGTATATGCAATTAGGTTTGATTGGATTAGGCAGGATGGGCGGCAACATGGCGGAGCGGCTTCGCCTTGGAGGTCACCAGGTCGTCGGGTTTGACTTCAGCGCGGAAGCGGTGCAAAGGCTGACCGCAACCGGCAATGTTGGCGTTTCTTCGCTCGAGGAAATGGCGCAGAAGCTTTCGGGACGCAAAGCAATCTGGATAATGGTTCCGCAAGGCAAGCCTGTGGACGATACGATCGCAAAGTTGGAACCGCTCCTCAATAAGGGCGACATTCTGATCGATGGCGGGAACTCGAATTACAAGGACACGATGCGCCACTATCAGGAGGTCACCGCGAAGGGCTTCCAATTTGTGGATGTGGGCACTTCTGGCGGTGTATGGGGCCTGAAAGAGGGATACAGCATGATGGTCGGCGGCGATAAGGAAGCTGTCGACTACTTGCGGCCAATTCTAGAGACGCTCGCGCCGGCGAAAGACAGAGGTTGGGGGCACGTTGGTCCAGCTGGTTCAGGGCATTTTGTGAAGATGGTTCATAACGGGATCGAGTACGGCATGATGCAGGCTTACGCCGAAGGATTTACGATCCTCGAGAAGAAGGAAGAGTTCCACCTCGATCTAGAACAGGTCGCGCAAATCTGGCGGCATGGAAGCGTAGTGCGCAGCTGGCTGCTGGATCTTACGGCCGATGCTCTTGCCGGGAATCCTGACCTCGATGGTCTTGAGGCCTACGTTGCGGATTCTGGTGAAGGGCGTTGGACCGTGTTCGAAGCTATCGATCTGAACGTTTCGGCTCCGGTGATTACGGAGTCGCTGATTCGACGTATCCGCTCGCGTGAGGAGAACAACTTCACTGATCGGATGCTGGCGATTATGCGGAATGCGTTTGGCGGACATGCGGTGAAGAAGGGCTGATTGGCAGTTCACAGTTGTAGTTCACATTAGAAGTTCGAGTCTCTGAGAGAGTGGAGGTCGTGTCATGGCGAGTGCGAGTGCTACTGTGCAGCTGAAGGTTCGTCCCGAGGATTTGTCACAGGTTCCAAAGGCCGGCGAACGTATTCCGGATCCGGGGATCATGGTGATTTTCGGAGCGTCGGGCGATTTAACGAAACGCAAGCTGCTGCCTTCGCTGTTCCATCTCGAGCAGGACAATCTGCTGCCCAAGAACTTCGCGATCGTCGGTGTGGCTCGGCGACCACTGGGCAGCGAGTTTGCCGAGGACATGCGTCAGGGCATCATCGAGTTCGGAGGAGTGAAAGCGGATGATCCGAAGCTGGATGAGTTCATCAGCAAAGTCAGTTATTATGCGCTGAGCTTCGACGATGCTTCACATTATGCAGGACTGAAGACGGAGCTCGATCGGATTGCGACCGAGAAGAACATCGGGCCCGATCGGCTGTTCTACCTCGCGACTGCGCCGGAGTACTTCACGCCGATTGTCGAGAACCTTGGCGCGCAAGGCATGGCGCAACCAGAAAAGGGGCGCGTTGGCGTTGTGATTGAGAAGCCGTTCGGTCACGATCTGGATTCGGCTCGGGAGCTGAATCATCAGGTAAATGCTGTGTTTCACGAGAACCAGGTGTTTCGCATCGATCACTATCTCGGCAAAGAGACGGTGCAGAACATTTTGGTTTTCCGGTTTGGCAACGGAATCTTCGAGCCGATTTGGAACCGGAACTACATCGATCATGTGCAGATCACCGCGGCCGAGACGCTGGGCGTTGAAGGTCGCGGTCCTTTCTACGAGAAGGCTGGCGCGCTGCGCGACGTGGTGCAGAACCACGTCATGGAGTTGCTGAGCTTCGTTGGAATGGAGCCTCCTTCCAGCTTCGAGTCGGAGTCTGTTCGGCGCGAGAAGGTGAAGGTGTGGCGCGCGATTCCGAATATTCCGATTTTGAATGCGGTTCGCGGGCAGTACGGTCCTGGTGTGATTGATGGCAAGAAGGTCGTGGGTTATCGCGATGAGGATCGAGTGAATCCCGAGTCGGGAACCGAGACCTATGCTGCTGTCCGACTGGAGATCGAGAACTGGCGATGGGCAGGAGTTCCTTTCTATTTGCGCGCTGGCAAGCGGATGAAGAAGCGAGCGACGGAGATCAGCATTCAGTTCAAACAGCCACCGCTGCTGATCTTCAACCGCATGCAAGCGAGCGGGCCTTGCACGGAAATTCAGCCGAACCTGCTGACGATCCGCATTCAGCCGAACGAGGGTATTGCGCTTCGGTTTGGTGCCAAAGTGCCGAATACGCCGAACATGTCGGTATGCCCGGTGAACATGGATTTTGACTACGCGTCGGCTTTCGGAACGTCTGCGGCGACGGGTTACGAGCGGCTGCTTCTCGACGCCATGCTCGGCGACCAGACACTGTTTTCCCACCGCGACGGAGTGGAAACTACCTGGGCGCTCTATACGCCGATTCTCGATGCATGGGCGGCGAAGAACCCTGAGGTTTTCCCGAACTACTTTGCGGGCTCATGGGGTCCGGACTGCGGCAATCGGCTGTTGGAGCGGGATGGACGGAGCTGGCGGAACAATTTCGGGTGAGGCGGCATTAGGCTTTCAGCTCACGACTCCCGACCTTTAGCTGTCCAGTTGCGAAGGGGTACCCCCTCCCCGGGGTGAATATTATTTTCAACGAGTTACGGCTCCTTGTCGCTACAAGATTATGATTTTAAAGGACATAATCTCTAAATACCGGCAATCAAAGGGGTTACGATCCATTCCGAGCTTAGTGAGCTCGCCGAGGGCAGAAACTCACAGTAAGTTCATTGTGCGCCGCAGAGGGCTAATTCCATGCAGATAGCGGAGGTGAATCTCAACCATGGGATGATGCTGGTGGCAGCGCTGCTAGCGGGAAGGGTGATTGACATTTCCTGAGACGGACCCCTCCCTGAAATGGGAGAAGAACCAAAAAGGCCGGAGCTTTGGGCCCCGGCCTTTCTGGTTCGGGGTTAGGGGTGATGTTATTGGCAGCCGGTGAACGCGAGGTTAGGCGTGATGGCGAGGCTGGCAAACGGGCCTGTGCCAGTAAGCGCCAACGGCGGGTTGGAGTTGACGTCGGATGCCGAACAGGTGTTGGTAGTGATGCCGTCGACAGCGTAGCTGGGCAGCGGAGCAGGTTGGGCGAGGGTTGCGCCGCCGGCAGACCATGCCCCGATATACGCTCCGGTTGATGGAACGAAGAGCGAGTAGTTGATGCAGTCTGTCCCGGTGGGGCAGGCGACGGGCGGAGTGCCGACCGGTCCTGCTCCGGTGGTGACCACCTGCGAGACGCCATAGAGCGGAGTGGCCGCGGGCTGCTGCGGGATGGTGAAGATCTTGCCATTCACGGTTGCGAGTACGGTCAGAGTGACGTCGATTGCAACTGGCGCTGCCGGACTTGCGCTGTTGGCAGAGGTGACGAGCCCTGTGAGGTTTGCAAAGGAGCTGGCGGCCGCGAGAGTTGGCGGATTGAGCTTGACCGGGCCAGTGGTATCGCCGACCGCCACCCCGGTGACGATGGTAGGAGCATAGAGAGCACCGTCAGCGGAGCGCACGCCTGAGATCACCACGTCATAATTGCCGGCGGGCAGCGGGCAGAAAACAAAGGTGCCGTCGGTGTTCGCGATCGTGGACTGCACGACACGATCGACTCCGCCGGCATCAGGCTGCTCGATGGCTACCCACGCGCTTCCCGCAATGGCTTTGCCGGTTGAGGCGTCGACGACGCTGCCGTTGATGGAGGCGGAAACGGTGCTGACCTCTCCGGCATGGAGGACCGGTTTGAGGCGGTACTGGCCGTTGCCTTCCTTCACGATGGACTGACAGGTTTGGAAATCGATGTCGAGATCAGTCGTCTTTCCAGCTGCCACGGTGAGGCCTCCGCCAGCGATCTGGCTGGCGGGAATCTTGATACCGGTCTGAGCTTCGCTGGAGAGATTGAGCGTGTGGACGCTCGAGTCCTTTGAGAGCTGCACGCAGTTGGCGGATCCGTTGGTGCACAGGTTGCCGATGATGCTGGTGCTGTCGCTGGCCAGAATGACGCGGATCTGCTGGTAGGTGCCGGCCTGAAGCTGCTGCGAATCGCCGAGGGTGGCGAGGAAGCACTGGTTGCCGGCAAGGCCGAGCAGATCGACCTGCCTGGGCGCAGTCTTGAGGCTCGGTGTCAGATCGACCCATCCGCTGTCATTGGGACCTGCGGAGGTGCTGACATTCGCCTGGACGTCGGTGATGGTCACGTAAACGTGCGAGTAAGGACCGTTGGGCGTTGCGCAGGTTGCGGGGTCACTGACCATGACATTGATTTTCGCCATGCCGCTGGGAGTGACGGTTCCGTTCATGCTGCTGCATGCCGCGACGAAAAGAGCGGCAATCGCAAGACAACAGACTGCAATTACGAGTGGGAAAGGCTTGCGCAATGAAACGACGTGCTTGAGTTCCATCGTCTTCCTCCAAAATTTCACTCAACGAACGAGGGGCCCAAGGCGTGCAAATCAGGACCGGGGTGGAGGAACAAGAGAAGCAATGACGCAGGAATGCTTGTTCAATTAGTACATCCTGGACGGTACAAAGGCTCGGCCGCAAAGCACAGCTATTTCTTCATGACCTTAACGAAAGTACCTTCGGGCAGGTCACCTTCGAGCAGATGGACGACACCGTTTTTCACGTATCCCTCGATTACCTGCTGATTTGAGGCTGATTTGGGGACGGGTGACGAAGACTTGCCGCTTTGCGAGGCATTCGCCGACCCGGCCGATGAAGGAGCGCTGGCCCGGCCCATGCCTTTGTCCATTGCTTCGTTGGCGAGGCGGTCAGCTTCCTTGTTGCCGCCGCGAAGGGTATGGCTGATTTCGAATTTGTCGAGGGCACGAGAGAGGCGCCTGGCTTCTTCCCAGAGGGGGCGCAGGACTGGGCTCGCGACCTTATATTGGCCTTTCATCTGCTTAACCATCAGTTCGGAGTCGGAGACGACGCGGAGGCGGCGGCCGGAGTTCTGGCCAGCCCAGATTAGGACGGCGAGAAGGCCTTTGTATTCAGCGTAATTATTGGTCTGGATGCCCAGGAATTCGCTGAGCCGCGCGACGATGTGGCCCTGCTGGTCTTCGATGACGGCTCCGTAACCGGCGGGACCGGGGTTTCCGCGGGATCCGCCATCGCAGTGGGCGGTGAACCAGCCGGACGCAGACGGGGTCGGGTCGGATTCGGAAAAGAGTGAGGGATGCATGCTGAGGTTAGTGTAGCGAGTCAGGGGTGGAGAAGAGGCCCTACTTCTCCTCAGGGCCGAGCCCAAACGATCACGCGCAGCCCGCGTGTGGACTGAAGGCCACGCCTTCCTCGTTGCGCTTGGGACCTTAGTACCGTACAGCGTTCGAAGAGGCCCAAGTAGCGCTCACAAACGCGCTTGGGAAGCGTCTACAAGGGTACGAGTACGTCTTTACCGCCGGAGAAAAACCTCGATGGCAACGGATGCGCTGAGCTACCCTTCTTCGCCGAATGCCCTTGCCGGCGCTCTGCCCTGGCCGGCCAAAAGACCTGTACAATCTTCGGCAGGTATGGCATCGAGGGCAATGGACGGACCAGATCGCGCGCAGGAACGTTTGCAGGCGCGGGCTCCGGAGATGGAGCTTATCCGCGAGGCGCAGGCTGGGTCGCGCGCGGCGTTCGATGCCCTGGTTCGGCAGTATGAGCAGCAAGTGCTGCGACTGGCCTTGCACCTGACCGGTTCAGAGCACGATGCAGAGGACATTTATCAGGAAGCTTTCCTGAAGGCGTTCCGGTATATCGGGAATTTCCGATTCGAGTGCTCCTTCTACACATGGATTTACCGGATTGTGACCAACCTTTGCCTTGACCAGTTGCGGCGGAAGAAGACGCGTCGTGAGGACCAGGCGGTGGTGATCGATCAGTCGGGAGACGAGATTGATGTGCTCTCGTCGATTTCGGACCAGCGTTCGTTTTCGAATCCGGGGAAGGAACTGGACCGGAAGGTTCTGGGTGAGCGGATCCAGGCAGCGCTGAGCAAGCTGACTCCGCGAGAGCGGATGGTTTTTGAATTGAAGCATTATCAAGGACTCCGGTTGCGGACGATCGGAGAAATGTTGAATACGACGGAAGAAACCGCCAAGAATACGCTTTTCAGAGCGACGAAGAAGTTGAGAACTCAACTGGCGGGATTGCGGTAGCCCGGCGCGGGCAGCGGTCCTTTTGGACCGTAGTTGTAGCAGTAATTTGAGGCGTAAGGACGTAACGAGATGAACTGCGAACTTGCACACGAGCGAATCGTGCTGGCCGCATATGGCGAGCTGCCCGATGAACAGATCCATGAGCTCGACCGGCATCTAGCGGCATGCACTGACTGCAGCCAGGAGCGCGAACAACTGCAGGCGCTGAAGACGCTGGCAACGGCGTATCCGATGGCGGACCCTGACCCGAACTTTGTGGCGCGCTCACGGATGCGGCTGGATGAGGCGCTGGACGCGATTCCACCCAAGCGGTGGTACGAGCGGCTGGGTCAGCGGGTGGTGAACAACTTCTCGAATATGCAGGCTGCTCCGGCGGCAGCAGTACTGCTACTGGTTGTCGGGGCGGGCGCGGGAACGCTGGGCGGATATGAGTACGCGGAAGCGCGCATAGCACATGCTGCGGGTCAGGGGTCTGCGGAACAGGCCAAGCTCGATGCTTCTCCGGCGCAGACGGCTCCTGCTGAAATTGCGAACATCTCCAGCATCGAGCGCGAGCCGAACAGCGAGATTGTCCATGTAACCTTCAACCAACTTGTTCCGCAGCACATCCAGGGGTCGCTGGATGACCCGAGTATCCGGCAATTGTTATTGCTGGCTTCGGAGAATGCGACGTCGCCGGGGGTGCGTGACGATTCCGTTGGATTGCTGGCGGCGGAATGCCGGGCTGGCCATGGGTGTAAGGGCGAAGGCGTTCGTGATGCGCTTATGATCGCGCTGCGGTACGACAAGAGCGTAACGGTGCGGGAGAAGGCGCTGGAGGGTTTGCAGCCCTATGTGGCCGAGGATATGCGGGTGCGGGATGCGGTGCTTGAGGCGCTGCTGAACGATAGCGATGCGCGGATCCGGACGGCTGCAATTTCAATTCTGGAACCTGTGGAGGCAGATACGAGCGTAAGACAGGTCTTGTCTACGGTTGCGAGTTCAGACCATAATCCCCACATCCGGACGGTGTCGCGGCAGGTACTGAGCCGGGCGCCGGAGATTCAGTAATTCGGCAGTGCTATTGTGCTGCCGCAGAACCCTTACTTTCAGGCCACCACGCCGTCCAAAACAGAGTGTGGACCTGGATGAAAGGAACACAAGGAAAGCGAAATTCTATGAGGCCTACCATCCAAGTCGGAGTCGCGCTGCTAGGAGCCGCAATCACCGTTGCCCCGCACCTGGGGCGCGCGCAGTTGACACGCATTTCACAAATCATTGATGAGCCTAATCCGCTGTTGCATTCGGGAGCAGCACAGGGGTATCTAGGCGTGCTGGTTGGAGACATCGATGGCGATTCAGCAAACAAGCTCAAGTTGAAAGAGGCTCGGGGCGCGGTAATTACGCTTATCGATCACGATGCGCCGGCGGCACAGGTCGGTCTGCGTGTGAATGACGTTCTGCTTGAGGTAAATGGGCAGGCGGTTGAGGGTGCGGAAGCTTTCGGGCGGATGATGCGCGAGATTCCTCCCGGGCGGAAGATCACGTTGGTGGTCAGCCGCGATGGCGCCACGCAGACGATGACTGTGCAGCTTGTAGATCGGAAGAAGCTGGATACGGATATCTGGAACAAGCTGAACAGCGGCAGCGATATCAGCTCGCCTGTGACGGGACTTGGGATTCTCGGCTCGGGTTCGGGCGGGGATGCACCTCTGCC